>JAJYAW010000396.1 GCA_021779335.1 Myxococcales bacterium
GAGGCCGCGCCGGCGGCCCTGAGGAGCGGCGAGGCGCGCCCCTCCAGCAGGTCGGCCAGCGCCGGCAGCGCCAGCAGCGCGCCGCACAGCGCCCGCAGGTCGCGGCCGCTCCCCTGCCGGAGCGTCAGCTTCGCGAGCAGCCGCTCGGCGTCGGCCACCGGGCGCAGGCCCTGGGCCAGGTCCTCGCGCAGCACCGAGGAGCCGGCCAGCTCCTCCACCGCGTCGAGGCGGGCCTGGATGGCGGCCACCTCGGTGAGCGGGTAGCGCAGCCACTCGGCCAGCAGCCGGCCGCCCGGGGCCGTGACGGTCCGGTCCAGCAGCCCGAGCAGCGAGCCCTTGCGCTTGCCGCCGTGGAGGGCCCGCTCCAGCTCCAGGTTGGTGCGGGTGGCCTCGTCGAGGAGCAGCACCCCCTCGGTGGCGAGCCTCGAGATCCGGTCCACGTGGGCCGGGGCGGCCCGCTGCGTCTCGCCGAGATAGGCCAGCGCCGCCGCCGCCGCCGCGAGGCCGAGCGGCAGGCCGGCCACGCCGAAGCCGTCGAGCGAGGCCGCGCCGAGCTGGCGCCGCACCTTCTCGGCGCCGCGCTCGAAGTCGGCCGGCTCGCGCAGCGCGTGCGGCACGCCCACGGCGCGGGCCACCTCCTCCACCCGGGCCGCCGGGGCGCCCCTGGCGAAGAGCAGCTCGCGCGCGCCCGACCGCCGGAGCTCGTCGGCCAGCCGCGCGTCGTCGCCCACCTCGCCGCAGCGGAGCTGGCCGGTGGTGGCGTCGAGGAGCGCCAGCCCGCCCCCGCCGCCCTCGGCGAGCGCCACCGCCGCCAGGAAGCTGGCCTCGCGCGGGTCGAGGAGCTGCTCGTCGAAGACGGTGCCTGGGGTGACGACGCGGGTCACCTCGCGGCGGACGATGCTCCCCTTGCCCGGCTCCTCCACCTGATCGCAGATGGCGACCTTGAAGCCGTGCTCGAGCAGGCGCGCCACGTGGCCGCGCGCCGCGTGGTAGGGCACGCCGCACATGGGGACCTTGTCGTCCCCCTTGGAGCGGGCCGTCAGCGTGATGCCGAGGGCCTGCGACGCCTTGAGGGCGTCGTCGAAGAACATCTCGTAGAAGTCGCCCAGGCGGAAGAAGAGGATGGCGTCGGGGTACCCGGCCTTGACCTCCAGGTACTGGCGCATCATGGGCGTCGGGGCCGCCGCGATCTCCACCATGGACCCGGCGTTCTACCGTGAACCCCACCCCGGTGCTAGCATCGCCGGCCCATGCTCCGGGAGGCCTTCCAGGATCTCAACCGGCTGCGCCAGATCGCGGCGGCGGCGGTGCGGCACGGCTTCGGCGCCTACATCGCCCGCAGCCGGCTGCGCGAGGTGCTGGGCAAGGAGGTCCCCGCCGAGGGGGAGCTGCCGCCGGCGGATCCCAACCCCCACCAGTTCCGGCTGCTGCTCGGCGAGCTCGGCCCCACCTTCATCAAGCTGGGGCAGCTGCTCTCCACCCGCCCCGACCTGCTCCCGGCCAACTGGATCGAGGAGCTGGAGGCGCTGCAGGACGACTGCCCGCCGCTGCCGGTGGCCGAGGTGCGCCGCCTCATCGAGGCCTCGCTGGGCGCGCCGGTGGAGACCCGCTTCGCCGCCCTGGACCCGTGCCCGCTCGCCAGCGCCTCCATCGCCCAGGTCCACCGCGCCCGCACCCACGCCGGCGAGGAGGTGGTGGTCAAGGTGCAGCGCCCGCACATCCGCGAGCGCATCGACGCCGACCTGGCCCTGCTCCGCTACCTGGCGCGCCTGCTCGAGGCCGTGGTGGAGGAGACCGGCATCTCCACGCCCACCGCCATCGTGGAGGAGTTCGACCGGGCGGTCCACGAGGAGCTGGACTTCGAGAACGAGGCGCGCAACGCGCGGGCCATGCGCGAGGCGGCCGCCGGCCGCGACTCCGTGGTCATCCCCAGGGTCCACGACGAGCTCTCCACGCCGGTGGTCCTGACGCTCGACTTCATCGACGGCGTGAAGCTCAACGAGGTGGGGCCTGGGTCCGGCCACGACCTGGAGAAGCTGGCCCGCACCATCATCGAGGCCGCCTTCCGGCAGCTCTTCGACGACGGGCTCTTCCACGGCGACCCGCACCCCGGCAACGTCCTGGTGCTCCCGGGCGAGCGGATCGGCCTCATCGACTTCGGCCTGGTGGGCCGGCTCAGCCGGGTGCAGCAGGAGGCCCTGGTCACGCTCATCCTGGCGGTGGCGCTGCGCGATCCCGCCGCGGTGGCCCGCCTCCTCAACAAGCTCGGCGCGCCCGACTCCCGCATCCCCTTCTCGGAGTTCAGCGGCGACATCGCCGGCATCCTGGACCGCTACCTCGGGCTCAAGCTCGGGGAGATCCGGACCAGCTCGCTGCTCAGGGACCTGCTCGACCTGGCGGTGCGGCACCGCATCCAGGTGCCGAGGGAGTACGCCCTCCTCGCCAAGGCGAGCATGACCATCGAGGGGATCATCCGCCGCCTCTACCCTGGCCTCGACGTCCTCGAGGTGGGGCTCCCCTACGCCCGCGAGCTCATGCTGGCCCGCTTCAACCCGCAGGACGCCTCGGGCGTGCTCATGAAGAGCCTGCTCAAGCTGCAGGGGCTGGCGGAGGACGTGCCCAGCCAGGTCTCGCAGATCCTGGCCGACCTGGAGCGCGGCAAGCTGCAGGTCAAGGTCCGGTCCGACGAGGTCGAGGCCCTGGGCCGCCGGCTCTCGGCCGTCGGCGTGCTGCTCTTCATCGGCCTGATCGCCGCGGCGCTCCTGGTGGGCGGCCTGGTCATCGTGGCCACCAGCCCGCGGCCGGCGGTGGGCGTGGCGTCGCTGGCGGCGGGGCTGGTGCTGGCGGGGGCGGCGCTGCTGATGCACTGGGCGCCGCCCATCCGGAAGATCGGCCTGCGCCGCTTCATCCCTCGTGGGTCGACAGCGCCGTCAGGCTCGCCAGCCACCAGAGCTCCACCGCCGCCGCCGCCGTCGTCGCCAGCGCCCACAGCATGAGCTGCGGCCCGAGCAGCAGCTCGGGCGCCGCCTGGGGCGCGAAGCCGGTGGCCACGCTGCCCAGCGACGAGAGGGCCACCGAGGTCGCCAGGGCGGCCGCCGCGAAGAGCAGGCCGCCCAGCAGGAAGGCGGAGGGGCGACGCACGAAGCGCTCGGTGGCGCGCGCCAGGGCGGTCATGGGTCCCTCCCGCCGGACGGCGGCCCGGACGAGCGCGGCGTCGGCCAGCACCGAGAGCGCCAGCGGGACCACCAGGGAGAGCAGCAGCGCCAGGGCCACCGGCGCCGCCAGCCAGGCCGGGCCGTGCCCCCACGCCTGCTCGGTGATGCGCAGCGCGCCGGTCAGCAGCGCCAGGGCGAAGCCCGCCCCGGACAGCTCCATGAGCCCGGTGAGGGCCACCAACGGGAGCAGGCGCGGCAGGCCGTAGGCCACGCCCGCGGCGAAGCGAGGCGTGGCGTCCGGCGCCGGGCCGAGGGCGCCGCCCAGGGTGGGCAGGGCGCCGGCCAGCCAGGCCAGGCGGAGCGCCCCGCCCAGCAGGACTCCGACCAGCGCCAGCCC
>JAJYAW010000397.1 GCA_021779335.1 Myxococcales bacterium
CAGGAGCGCCGGCGCGGCCAGCGCCGCGCTGGGGGTCGGGCAGGTGCCGGGGCTGGCGATCCAGCCGAGCGCCGCCGCCAGGCGGGCCTCCGCCGGGTCGCCGAGCGCGTGGCCGAAGTCGTCGCCCACGGCGCAGCCGTGCAGGGTGGCCTGGCTGCCGGCCACCGCGGCGGGCGAGTTGGCCGGCGAGAAGCCGTCGGAGTAGTCGCCGAAGCCGGCCTGGTTGACGCCGCGGAACTGGATGGCGAAGTAGGTCGTGCCGCAGTCTGGGGTCGGGTAGAAGCCGTAGGGCTTGCCGCAGGTGGTGGCGCCGATCTGGACGACCTCCACGCCGACGCCGGCCAGGCCGTTCATGATGGCCTCGCTGGCCGAGCAGGTGCCCGGGCCGGTGAGGACGAAGACCCGGGCCAGGTCGAGGTGCGGCAGCGCCACGCCGCCCACCTGCGAGGGGGTGTACTGCAGCGTGGTGGCGTGGAAGAGGACCGGCGCGATGGGATAGCCGGCCACGTCGACGACCGGGTGCTTGTCGTTGAACTGCTCGAGCTCGAAGGTCTTGCCGGCCGTCCGCGCCGGCCCGGCCACCATGTAGGCGGCCTGCGAGGCGACGTCGAGGTAGCCGCCGCCGTTGTAGCGCAGGTCGATGACGAGGTCGTGGAGGACGCCGCCGTAGGGGGGCGCGGCCGCCTGCTGCTGGAGCCGCTCGACCGCGGCCACCAGCGCCTCCTGCGCGGTGGCGCTGTGCGAGTGGAAGGCGAGGTAGCCCACCGGGCCGCTCGCCGTCGGCAGGACCCGGACGTCCTGCACCGGCGCCGAGACCACGTCGGCCGAGACGAGCGTCACGTCGCGCGGCGCGGCCGCGCCCAGGTCGAGGATCCGGAGCACGTGCGACTCGCCCGCGGCGGCCGGGAAGAGCCCGGCGTTGAGCGGGGCGGCGGCGCCGGAGGCCACGTCGACCCCGTCGATCTGGAGGACCTGCGCGCCCCGCGCGATCGGCGGGGAGGCCAGCGCGGCGGGCGAGCCGGGCTCGGTGTAGGCGACCACCACGCTGCGCGGCGGCTTGGCCGCCAGGAGCACGAACGTCGCGCCGTATCCGGCCGAGGAGCCCGAGGAGATCATCGCCTCCCAGGTGAGGGTTGGGTAGGTGAAGTGGAAGTGATCGACCGGCGCCCCCGACGGCGTGGCGGCCGTGGTCTTCAGGGCGCCGAAGTAGTCGATCGGGGTGGCGGAGAGGGCCGGGTCGGGGTCGGGCACGTCCCGGTACCAGAGGTAGGTGTCGTTGATCCAGGAGCGGACCCAGAGCTTCTCCTGGAGGTCGGTGCCCTGGCGATCCGGGTAGGCCCAGCCGGTGAGCGGGTCGGACCCGGTCCGCGGCGCGGCGCACAGGTTCGCCAGCGACGCCTCCGGCGCGAAGACCCCCGGCGTCCAGGCGGTGGGGGCCGGGCTGGACCTCGACCCGCAGGCCGCAATGAGCGAGCCCAGCAAGAGGGGGAGCATGTGCCAGGCCACCGCGCCGGGGGTCCGCTGTGCCATTCGAGTCTCCTCCTGGGGGAGAGCCGCCTTCGTACCACCCCGTCCGAACCGACCGCCAGCGCCGCGGCGCCCCGGCGGGTCGCCCCGGCCCCTCCCCGTTGGCAGCCCCGCGCCCGGGCTCACCCCAACGCACCGCTCTGCTCGGGTCCCGACCCGTCCAGGGGCTCGCACCTCTCATTGACCAATAGTAAACAAGCGGGATCAGCTCCCGCCGTCCCCGGAGATTCAACATGCGCTCTCGGCTGGTCGCCACCTGCTGCCTCGTCGCCTCGCTCCTCGCCGCCTGCAGCTCCTCCACGAGCAACCCCCAGCTCACCGTGACGCCCTCCGGCGCCGTCACGACGACCGGCCCCACCATCTTCACCTCCCCCGCGACCGGCCAGACGGTGACCTGGGCGCTCAGCGGCCCGGGCTCGCTCTCGGCGACCACCGGCAACAGCGTCGTCTACACGCCGCCGGCCGCCCCCGGCCTCGGCAAGACCGCCACCCTCACCGCCAGCGCCGGCGGCGCCACCGCCACCGTCCAGCTCACCATCGGGCTGCCGGCCCTGACCCAGGCCGCCATCCCGGGGCTGACGGCGCCGGTGACCGTGCTCTACGACGCCTGGAACATCCCGCACGTCACCTGCGCCCAGGCGACCGACTGCTACGCGGTGCAGGGCTACCTGCACGCGCGCGACCGGCTCTTCCAGATGGACTTCCTGCGGCGGCTCGCGGTGGGGCGCCTGGCCGAGCTCATCGGACCGCAGGGGCTCTCCGAGGACGTGCAGTTCCGCACCCTGTTCACCACCCGCGCCGGGGAGCGGCTGGGCGAGGCCCTGGCGCGCAACCAGGACGCGGCCATGACCGCCGTGCTGACGCGCTACGTGGCGGGCGTCAACGCCTACCTGGCGCAGCTGCGCACCCAGCCCGCCTCGGCGCTGCCCGGCGAGTACGCCCAGCTCCCCTACGCCGTCACCGCCGCCGACATCCCCGACTGGACCCCGGCCGACGTGCTCGCCTTCGCGCGGCTGCAGCAGTTCGACCTCTCCCAGACGCTGTCGTCGGAGACCAGCTACGGCGAGTTCGCCGCCGTCTACGGGCCGGGCGCGCCGCTCGAGGACCTGGGCAAGCTGACGGCCTGGGTGCGCGCGGCCCAGCCGGCCAGCGAGCGGACCCACACGCTCACCTCGGCCCAGCCGACGCCGACCGCCCTGGCGCTGCTGCAGCCCGCGCCCGCCGCCCTGCGGCCCTGGGCCCCTGGCCTGGCCGCCTTCGGCGCGGCCTTCGCGCAGGCGAGCCAGGCGCTGCGGCCGCTCCACGAGGCGGTCGGCTCCAACAACTGGGTCATCGCCGCCGCCCACTCGGCGACCGGCGCCACCATGGTGGCCAACGACCCGCACCTGTCGCTCCAGTACCCCCCCAACTTCTACCTGGCCAGCCTCACCTCGACCAACGCGGCCGATCACCTGGACCTCACCGGCGGCGCCTTCCCGGGCATCCCGGGCGCGCAGGTGGGGCGCGGCCAGCACGTCGGCTGGGGCGTCACCGTGACCGGCTACGACGTGACCGACCTCTACCTGGAGCAGGCGGGCCCCTGCCCGAGCGGCGTGCCGGCCGCCGTCCCGTTCTGCGTCCTCTACAAGGGCGCCTTCGTCCCGGTCCTGCCGGTGCCGCAGACCTTCAAGGTCCGGGTCGGCCCCGGTGCGGCCGGCCTGGTGGACGCGGCCACCTTGCCGGCCACCGCCTCCCTGGTGCCGCCGGCCGTGGTGATCGTGCCCCAGCACGGCCCCATCGTGCAGGCGCCCGACGGGAGCGGGCGGGCCGTCAGCGTCCGCTGGACGGGCCACGAGGACTGGACCCACGACCTGAACGCCTTCCTCGGCCTCGGCACCGCCGCCGACGTCGACGCGGCGATGGCGGCCCTCGACGACTACGCCACCGGCGCGCAGAACTTCGTGCTGGCCGACGACAGCGGCCACATCGCCTACTACCCGCACGCGCTCGTCCCGGTCCGCAACTTCGCCGACGCCCGGGTCACC
>JAJYAW010000398.1 GCA_021779335.1 Myxococcales bacterium
CCCGCGGCGCGGGCCGCCACGACCGCCTGGCCCACCTCGCGCGGCAGCCCGCGCACCAGGTGGAGCCCGAGCCGCAGGGCCGGCGCCTCGCCGGGCGCCACCGGCACACCCGGCGCCGCCCCCTCCAGCGTGGTCTCCCAGCCGCTGGCCGAGACGTCGAGCCCGCGCACCTCGACGCCGTGGCGCTTCAGGTCCTCCACGATGGTGTGCGGGGCGTAGAAGCCCATGGGCTGGCTGTTGAGGAGCGCGGCCGCGAAGACCGCCGGGTGGTACCGCTTCAGCCAGGCCGAGGCGTAGACCAGCAGGGCGAAGGAGGCGGCGTGGGACTCGGGGAAGCCGTAGCCGGCGAAGCCGAGGAGCTGCTTGAAGATCTCCTCCGCCGCCGCCCCGGAGATGCCCTTCTGCGCCATGCCGGTCACCAGCCGCGCCCTCATGGCCGCCAGCTTCTCGTGGGACCTCCGGTGGGTCATGACGCGCCGGAGCTCGTCGGCCTCGCCCGGCGTGAAGCCGCCCGCCACCACCGCGAGCCGCATGGCCTGCTCCTGGAAGAGCGGCACGCCGTTGGTGCGGGCCAGCACCGCCCGCAGCGGCTCGTAGGGGTACGTCACCTGCTCCAGCCCGTCGCGCCGGCGCAGGAACGGGTGGACCATGCCGCCCTGGATGGGCCCGGGCCGGATGATGGCCACCGAGATGACCAGGTCGTAGAAGGTGCGCGGCCTGAGGCGCGGCAGCAGCCCCATCTGCGCCCGCGACTCGATCTGGAAGACGCCGATGGTGTCGGCGCGGCCGGCCATCTCGTAGACCGCGGGGTCCTCCGCCGGGATGGTGGCGAGCGAGTCCGGGTGGGGCACCGGCGTGGCCAGCGCCGGCGCCGGGCGACGGGCCGCCAGCAGGGCCAGGCCGCGCGACAGGGCGGTGAGCATCCCCAGCGCCAGCAGGTCCACCTTGAGCAGGTCGAGCTCGGCGAGATCGTCCTTGTCCCACTGGACGATGGTGCGGCCGGGCATGGCCGCCGGCTCGATGGGCACCGTCTCGCAGAGCGGCCGGCGCGTCACCACGAAGCCGCCCGAGTGGATGGAGAGGTGGCGCGGGAAGCCCTGGAGCTCGCGGGCCAGCGCGAGCACCTGGCGCACCCGCGGGGCCTGGCGAGGGTCCAGCCCCGCCTGCGCCAGCGTGGCGTCGGGGACGGCCGCCGGGTCCTCACGGGAGGAGACCAGCCTGGTGAGCCGGTCCACCTGCGAGAGCGAGAGGCCGAGCGCCTTGCCCACGTCGCGCAGCGCCGAGCGGGTCCGGTAGGTGATGACCTCGCAGACCATGCCGGCGTGCTCGCGGCCGTAGCGCCGGTAGACGTACTGGAGCACCTCCTCGCGCCGCTCGTGCTCGAAGTCCACGTCGATGTCGGGCGGCTCGCCCCGCTCGACCGAGATGAACCGCTCGAAGAGGAGCCCCATCCGCACCGGGTCGATGGAGGTGACGCCCAGCACGTAGCAGACGGCCGAGTTGGCGGCGCTGCCGCGCCCCTGGCAGAGGATGCCGCGCTCGCGGGCGAAGCGGACCACGTCCCAGACGGTGAGGAAGTAGCTGGCGTAGCCGAGCCGGTCCACCAGCTCGAGCTCCTTCTCGAGCTGCCGGGCCACGTCCCCGGGCGGATCGCCCCCGTAGCGCCAGCGGGCGCCGTCCCTGACGAGCTCGCGGAGGAGCTCCATCCCCGTCAGCGGAGCCGGGGGCGCGGCCGGGCGCGAGCGCTCCAGCAGCACCGGCGGCAGCGGGTGCTCGCCGCGGAGCTCGTCCAGCCGGAAGCGGCACTCGTCGGCGATGGCCGCGGCGGCCTCCAGCCCCTCCTCGAAGTCGGGCCAGAGCCGCGCCATCTCCTCCGGCCCCTTGAGCGTCCGCTCGGCGTTGGCGAAGAGCCGGCGCCCCGCCTTCTCCACGGTGGTGCCGAGCCGGACGCAGGCGAGGACGTCCTGCAGCACCTGCCGCCGCCGCAGGTGGGTGTGGGCGTCGTTGACCACCGCCACCGGGAGGCGCAGCCGCGCCCCCACGGCCCGGGCCGCGGCCAGCCGCGCCTCCTCGCCGGCCACGTGGTGGCGCGCCACCGTGAGCGCCAGCCGGCGGCCGAAGAGCTCGCGCAGCCGGGCCGCCTCCTCGGCGTCGGCTCCGGCGTGGAGGGCGAAGAGGCCCCTCGCCAGGTTTCCCAGCGTCCGCAGGGTGACCCGCACCGCCCCCTTCTCCCGCCGCGCCGGCGCCCCGTCCGTCCCGCCGGGGCCAGCCTCGGCGGCCGGCTCGCCGCCGTGGGCCGCGGTGAGGAGCCGGCAGAGGTTGGCGTATCCCTCGCGATCCTGCGCCAGCAGCGTGAGCCAGCCGGGCCGGCCGCGCCCCAGGTCCTCCACCGCCAGCTCCGCCCCCACGACGAGCGGGAAGCCCAGCTTCTTCGCCTCGGCGTGGGCCCGCACCACCCCGTAGAGCCCGCTCCGATCGGAGAGCGCCAGGGCCGAGAGGCCGAGCGCTGCGGCCCGCGCCACCAGCTCCTCGGGGTGGCTCGCCCCCTCCAGGAAGGAGAAGCAGGAGCGGCAGCGCAGCTCGGCGTAGCGGGGCGGGCTCATCCGGCGCCGTCAGTCGAAGAATCCATGGAGCCAGAGCCGCCCGTCGGCCCCGTCCCGGTAGAGCCAGCACTCGCCCAGCCCCTCGACCCGGGCGCGGTAGTAGTCACGGTCGAGCGGCGCGCTCCACCACTCGCCTCGGAGCCGCTCCGGCCCCTCGAAGGAGAGGACGGCGTGCGCCTCGACCGCCCGGCCCGGCCCGGGGCCTGCCTCGCAGAGCCGGAGCGCGGTCACCCGCCCCCCTTCACCCGTGGCGATGACCGGGAGCGGCGTGGAGAGGAGCCGGGTCGGGCGCACCGTCCCGTCGGGGCCAGCCCTCACCGGCCCCGCCTCGCCGGTCGGCTCGAGCGTCGCCCCCGGCGCTTCCTCCCAGCCTCCCGCCCCGGCCGGCGGCCTGAACGGGATGACCCTCCAGGCCGCCTCCGGCCGGTGCCGGTCCACCGGCTCGGCGGCCGAGATGGCGCCGTCGCCGAGCCGGCCAGCGAGGCGCGCCAGCACCACCTCGAGCGCGGCCGTCACCTCCGGCCGGTCGCCGAAGACGAGCTGGGCCGTGGGGCAGGCCGCCACCTCCACCGCGGTGAGCCGGACGCCGGTGACGGCGCCGGGCAGCCGCACGCCGAGCAGCCGCTCCCGGAGCGGCAGCAGCCAGCGGGCCGCCGCGGCCGAGGGGCGGGCCAGCGGCACGAGCAGCCGCTCCTCGCCCCGCGGATCGAGCTTGAGCGTGAGCTTCAGCCGGCTGGCCCCCAGGCCGCGCCCGCCGAGCCGCGCCGCCACCCGCTCCGCCAGCCGGGTGAGCACGAAGAGGACCGGCTCGACGCTCTCCCCCCCTCCCTCGAGCTCGATGGCCTCCTCCGGGAGCGTCTCCGGGAGGTAGGGGACGAGCGGCGTCGGGTCGTCGCCGCGGGCCAGCCGGGCCGCCGCCGCGCCGGCCGCGCCAAAGCGGA
>JAJYAW010000399.1 GCA_021779335.1 Myxococcales bacterium
CGGCGGACGCCGTGCTATACGCCCCCCGACGCGACGGCCGCCCGATGTCCCTCCCGACCGCACCCCCCGAGCCCGCCCCCTCCGACGCCCGCGCCGGCGTCCGCCGCGCCCTCGAGGCCTCCCGCCTGGCCGACGTGACCGGCCTGCCCGGCGCCTCGCGCGGCCGGCTGGTGCAGGACCTCCTCTCCCCCGGCCCGGCCCGGGCCCGCTGCGTCCTGTGCGTCGCCACCAGCGAGGAGGAGGCCGATCACCTGGCCAGGGACCTGGCCTTCTTCCTCGGCGAGGCGGCGGTGGTGCGGGTCCCCGCCGACGCGGTCCTGCCCTACGACGACCTCTCGCCGGACCGCGGCGTGGAGATGGAGCGGCTGGCGGCCCTGGCCCGGCTCCACGTGGCGCCCGCCGAGGCCCGCGCCGTGGTGGTCTCGGCCCGCGGCCTGTGCCGCCGCGTGGTGCCGCGCGCCGTCTTCGAGGCCGGCTCGGACCTGCTGGCGGCGGGCCTGACGCTGGACCGCGAGGCGCTGGCGGCGCGGCTCGTCTCGCTCGGCTACGCCCGGGTGCCGCTGGTGGAGGACCCCGGCACCTTCGCGGTGCGCGGCGGGATCCTGGACCTCTGGAGCCCGGCCGAGGCGCGGCCCGCCCGGCTCGAGTTCTTCGGCGACGAGGTGGAGAGCTGCCGCCCCTTCGATCCGGCCTCCCAGCGGAGCCTGGAGGGGGCGGTCGAGGTGCTCACCTGCCCGGCCCGCGAGGCGCTCTTCACCGAGGCGGGCCAGGCGGCGGCGCGCCTGGCGGTGCGGGCCGCCGCCGAGCGGGTCGACCGGCCCACCACGCGGGTCCGCGAGGTGCTCGACGCCATCGACGCGGGGCAGCCCTTCTTCGGGCAGGAGGCCCTCCTGCCGGGCTTCCACCCGGGCGGGCTCGCCACGCTGCTCGACTTCGTGCCGGCCGGCGCGGTGGCCTACCTCGACGACGCCGGGGCGGTGGAGGAGGCGCTCGGCGAGACCTGGGCCGCCCTGGAGAGGGAGCACGGCGCCGCGGTGCGGCGGGACGAGCTGACGCTCCCGCCGGAGGCCCACTTCCTCCGCCCCGAGGAGGCGCTCTCGGCGCTGGCGCGCCTGCCGCTGGTGCGGCGCCACCGGGTCTTCCTGGGGGCCGGCGAGCCCCTCCGCTTCTCCCTGGCCGAGACCTCCGACCTGCGCGCCGAGATCGAGGCGGCCCACGGCGACGAGGGGGCGCTGGCCCCGCTGACGCGGCGGCTGGAGGGCTGGCGGCAGCGCGGCCTCACCGCCGTCATCTCCTGCGGCACGCCCTCGGCGGCGGATCGGCTGCGCCGGCTGCTGGAGGACCGGCACCAGGCGGCCCGCAGCCACGCCGGGCCGCTCGGCGACCCCCGCGCCCTCTACGACCCGGCCATCCACGCCCACCTGGTGCCCGGCGAGCCCTCCGGCGGGTTCGTCGACGGCCCGGCGGGGCTGGCGCTGGTCACCGACGAGGAGATCCTGGGCCGGCGCGTGCGCAAGCGGGCGCGCGCCACCCGCGAGGAGCACGCCTTCGCGGCGGCCTTCCGCGAGCTCGACGAGGGCGACCTCGTGGTGCACGTCGAGCACGGCATCGCCCGCTACCTGGGGCTCACCAAGATGCAGATCCGGGGGGTCGAGGGCGACTTCCTGGTGCTGGCCTACGACGGCGCCGACCGGCTCTACCTGCCGGTCGGCAAGCTGGGCCAGGTGCAGAAGTTCACCGGCGCCTCGCCCGACTCGGTCCGGCTGGACCGGCTGGGCGGGCAGTCCTTCGCGCTGCGCAAGGCGCGGGTCAAGGAGCAGCTGCTCAAGATGGCGGCGGAGCTCCTCGACGTCTACGCGGCCCGCGCCGCCCACCCGGGCCACGCCTTCGCGGAGCCGGACGAGGTCTACCGGGAGTTCGAGGCGGAGTTCCCCTGGGAGGAGACGCCGGACCAGGCCAAGGCCATCGCCGACGTGCTGAAGGACCTCCGCAAGCCCGGCGGGGGGCGCGGCCCCATGGATCGGCTGGTCTGCGGCGACGTGGGCTACGGCAAGACCGAGGTGGCCATGCGGGCCGCCATGCTGGCGGTGCTGGGCAAGAGGCAGGTGGCCGTGCTGGTGCCCACCACCATCCTGGCGGCGCAGCACGAGCGCTCCTTCCGGGAGCGCTTCAAGGGCTACCCGGTCCGCATCGAGGGCGTCTCGGGCATGAAGAGCGCCGAGGAGGTGAAGCACATCCTCAAGGACGCGGCCCAGGGCCGGGTGGACATCCTCATCGGCACCCACCGGCTGCTGGGCGCCGACGTCTCCTTCAAGGAGCTGGGGCTGGTGGTGGTGGACGAGGAGCAGCGCTTCGGCGTGGCCCACAAGGAGCGGCTCAAGAAGCTCCGCAAGCTGGTGGACGTGCTGACCCTGACGGCCACCCCCATCCCGCGCACGCTGCACATGAGCCTGGCGGGGGCGCGCGACCTCTCCATCATCGCCACGCCGCCGGAGGACCGGCGCGCCATCCGCACCTTCGTCATGAAGTTCGATCCGGCCGCCATCCAGGAGGCGGTGGAGAACGAGCTGAAGCGGGGCGGCCAGGTCTTCTTCGTGCACAACCGGGTCCGCTCCATCGGCTCGATGCAGAAGTTCCTGTCCGAGCTCATGCCCCAGGTGCGCATCGGCGTGGCCCACGGCCAGATGGGCCAGGGCCAGCTCGAGAAGGTCATGGCGGCCTTCGTGGACCGCAAGCTCGACCTGCTGCTGGCCTCGACCATCATCGAGAGCGGGCTCGACATCCCCAGCGCCAACACCATCATCGTCAACCGCGCCGACCACTTCGGGCTGTCGCAGCTCTACCAGATCCGCGGCCGGGTGGGCCGCAGCCGGGAGCGCGCCTACGCCTACCTGCTCGTGCCGGCACGGCGACCGGTCACCAAGGACGCGCGCAAGCGGCTCGAGGTGCTGCAGCGGTTCACCGAGCTGGGGGCCGGCTTCCAGATCGCCAGCCACGACCTGGAGATCCGCGGCGCCGGCAACCTGCTGGGCAAGGACCAGTCGGGCCAGATCGAGGCGGTGGGGTTCGACCTCTACGCGCAGCTCCTCGACGAGGCGGTGCGCGAGCTGAAGGGGGAGGCGCCCAGGGACGACGTGGACCCGGACGTGGCGCTGCCGGTGCCGGCCTACATCCCGGATGCGTACATGCCGGACGTCCACCAGCGGCTCTACTTCTACAAGCGCTACGCGCAGGCCTCCTCCGACGAGGAGCTGGAGGAGATCCGGGCCGAGATCGTGGACCGCTGCGGCGATCCGCCGGACGAGGTGGACGCGCTCGGCGAGGTCATGAAGGTGAAGGTGCGGCTGCGCGCGCTGCGCATCCGGGCGCTGGAGTGCGGCCCGGGGCGCATCGTGCTCACGCTGGGTGAGGCGGCGGCCCTCGATCCCTTCAAGCTGGCCCGGCACGTCCAGGCCTCCGGCGGCGCGCTCCGGCTCACGCCGGACATGAAGCTGGTGGCCCGGACCGGTCCGCCGGCGCCCGCCGCC
>JAJYAW010000400.1 GCA_021779335.1 Myxococcales bacterium
CCGGGCGGTGGTGCAGGCCCCGTCGGCCGCGCTGGCAGAGGTCGCGGCGCGCGCGGCGGAGCGCTGGCACCCGGCCGACTACCTGCCGCCCGCCACCGCCGGCGCCCGCTGGGTGCGCGAGGGGCGCTGCGCCCCGGCCATGCCGTGGCTCACCAAGGCCATGGCGCTCGACCCCACCGCGCCGGAGCCGCACCAGTACGCCGCCCGCTGCCTGGCCGCCGCCGGGCAGGACGTGGTGGCGCGGCGCGAGTACCGGCTGGCGGTGCTCTTCGGCTCGCCCGACGCGCTCGCCGAGGCCGCCGCCCGCTACCCCGCCGTGGACGACCTGCTCCAGGTGGTGCCCGACACCGGCGACGGGCTCCTGGCGCTGGGGTGGCTGCTCCTTTCGAAGCAGCGCCCCGCCGACGCCGCCCAGGTCTTCCGCCGCGCCCTCGACGGCGCCCTCGACCAGCGCGCCCTCACGCCGCTGGCCGGCGCGCTGCTCGCGGCCGGCGATCTCGACGGCGCCCTCGACGCCGCCCAGCGCCGCACCCGCGAGCAGCCCACCGACCCGGAGGGCTGGCGGCTCATGGCCCAGGTGCTCCTGGCCGAGGGGTACGACGACGAGGCGCGCCAGGCGCTGACGCAGGGGCTGGAGGCGGTGCCCGGCTCGCCGCCGCTGGTGGAGGCGCTGGTGCAGCGCTCGCTCGCCGCCCGCCGCCCCGCCGAGGCCCGCCGCATCGCCGAGTCGATGGCGGCCCGCACGCCCAACGAGCTGGCGCTGCGCGAGCTCCTGGTGGCCGCGACCCTGAACGCCGAGGGGCGCACCGGCGAGGCCATCCAGCGCGCCCGCTCCGCCGCCGGCCTCCTCCCCGACTCCACCTGGCCGCTCGGCGCCGTCGCCAGCTACTGCGAGCAGGCCGGCCGCTACGACGACGCCATCGCCGCCGCCGAGCGCGCCGCCACCCTGGCCGGCGAGGCCGGCCGCGCGCCCTGGGACGAGCGGGTGGCGAAGCTGAAGGCCGCCCGCGCCGCGGCCACGGACCGGCGGGGGCGGGAGGAGCTGCTGCGGGGGAGGTAGAAGGTGCTTTGGTCGAGTCGGCTCCACCCGGCTCCAGTAGACTGGCCGGCCAAGATCGAAGGGGGAGCACGTGCACGACTGGAAGAACCGGACCGCAATGCGCAGCGCAGTGATCGGCGTCGTCGGCCAGGGCTATGTGGGGCTGCCGCTGGCGCTCGTATTCCGCGAGGCCGGCTTCCGGGTGTTCGGCTTCGATACGGATCCGGCCAAGGTGGGGGCCCTGGCGCGCGGCGAGTCCTACATCAAGCACATCGGGCCGGAGCGGGTGGCGCAGGCCGTCGCCAGCGGGCGCTTCACCCCGACCACGGACTTCAACCGGCTGAGCGAGTGCGACGCCGTCCTCATCTGCGTCCCCACGCCGCTGGGGCCGCACCGGGAGCCGGACAATTCCTACATCCACTCGACCGCCCGCGAGCTCGCGAAGCGGCTTCGGCGCGGGCAGCTCATCGTGCTCGAGTCCACCACCTACCCGGGCACCACCGACGGCGAGGTGCTGCCCCTCCTGGAGGCGAGCGGCCTGCGCTGCCCGGAGGACTTCCTGGTAGCCTTCTCGCCGGAGCGCGAGGACCCGGGCCGCGGCGACTTCAACACGCGCACCATCCCCAAGCTGGTCGGCGGCGTGAACGAGCCCTCCACCGCGGCGGCGGTGGCGCTCTACTCGGCGGGGCTCGCCAAGGTGGTGCCGGTGAGCCACGCCCGCGTCGCCGAGTCGGCCAAGCTCCTGGAGAACGTCTTCCGGTCGGTGAACATCGCGCTCGTCAACGAGCTCAAGGTCATCCTCGACAAGATGGGCATCGACGTCTGGGAGGTCATCCGGGCCGCCTCGACCAAGCCCTTCGGCTTCATGCCCTTCTACCCGGGGCCGGGGCTGGGCGGGCACTGCATCCCGCTGGACCCCTTCTACCTCGCCTGGAAGGCCGCCGAGCACGGCGAGTGGGCCCGCTTCATCGAGCTGGCCGGCGAGATCAACACCCGCATGCCCGGCTACGTGGTGGACAAGGTGATGCACGGCCTCAACCAGGACGGCAAGGCGGTGAAGGGCGCGCGCGTGCTGGTGCTCGGCCTCGCCTACAAGGCCAACGTGGACGACGACCGCGAGTCGCCCTCCTACGAGATCCTGGACCTGCTCGACGAGCTCGGCGCCCGCATCGACTACTGCGACCCGTACTTCCCGGTGGCCCACAAGACCCGCAAGCACGACCTCGGGCTCCGCTCGGTGCCCTGCGAGCCGGCCACCTTCGCCTCCTACGACGCGGTGGTCGTCTCCACGGCCCACGACCTCTTCAAGCGGGCCGACCTCTTCGCCGGCGCGCGCCTGGTGGTGGACGCGCGCGACCTGGTGGCGCCGCTCTTCCCGGGCGGCGGCGGGCCGCGGGTCGTGAAGGCCTGAGCCGCGGCCGGGAGGCCGGCGCGCGCGTCGAGCACCCGCAGGGGCCCGGACCGCGCCAGGGCGGTCGACCGCGCGCGCGTGGTCCGACCCCGATCCCCTGGGCCAGGCGACCGGCGGGACCGGGTCAGGGTTCACGAGGGGCGCGTCCGGGGCGCGGACCCGGAGCTCCAGGACGTGCGGCGGGGCGGCCGAGGGCCCTGGAGGAGCCCACCGGAGCAGCGCTCGTGCGAGCTCCGCGGCGCGGGCGGGTGGGGGCTCGTCGCGCCACCTTCGAGACGGGCGGCCGCAGCCCGACGGCCGACCAGGCCGAGGTGCTCCTTCGCCAGACCTCGGGCGCGGTGCAGGCCGCGCAGGCCGCGCGCGTTGCAACGGCTGCGCTCGTGGCGCCGGCTGCGCTCGTTGGGTCCGTCGCGTGCCGCCCGTGGCGCCGGCTGGCGGCAAGCGGCCGATGCGGCAGTTGCGGCGCTGCGCCGTTGCGTATCGCTCGCTGCGTGTCACTCGTGGCGCCGGCTGGCGGCCATCGGCCGTTGCGCCGTTGCGCCCGTTGCGCCGTTGCGCCGTTGCGCCGGTTGCGCCGGTTGCGCCGGTTGCGCCTTTGCGCCTTTGCGCCTTTGCGCCCGTTGCGCCCGTTGCGCCGTTGCGCCTTTGCGCCCGTTGCGCCCGTTGCGTGTCGCCCGCTGCGCCGGCTGGCGGCCATCGGCCGATGCGGCCGTTGCGGCATTTTACCGCGCGTCCAGGTCCGGTGCGGGGCGTATACTGTACGGATGCACAGGTATTCTAGCCATCGCCAGACCGCGGGCGGCGTGCTGACCGGGCATGCGGGGACCGGGGCGGGGACCGGGCATTCGGCGACTGGGACTGGGACTGGGACTGGGACTGGGACTGGGACTGGGACTGGGACTGGGATTGGGACTGGGACTGGGACTGGGACTGGGACTGGGACTGGGACTGGGGCTGGGGCTGGGGCTGGGGCTTGGGTGGCGACGGCGCGGGGCGCGGCGGTCGGGTGGCCGGGGGCGGCGCTCCTTCCGGCGCTGGCGGAGGCGGCGCGCGCGCTCGAGGTCCCGACCCGCCG
>JAJYAW010000027.1 GCA_021779335.1 Myxococcales bacterium
AGGGCGCCGGGCGGCGGGGCGGGCGGCCGCTGGCCCGGGGCCTCGGCGGCCCGGGCGGGCAAGGCCGCGACGGCCGCGACGGTGAGCGCGAGGACGACGAGCTTCCGCATGATCCCTCCCAGGAGCGGGCGATCCTTCTAGCATGCCCCGCTCCGGGCGGGGGCGCGGCGCGGCGCGACAAGACGGCCCCCGCCCGCTATGCTGGCCATCCACCGGCAGGAAGGGAGCGCGCGTGACCCAAGCGGAGAGAGTGGCTCGACAGGAGATCCTGCGCACCGTCATCGCCCGGCTCGAGGCCTACCTGGGCGAGCTCCAGGCCGAGCAGAAGAAGGCGCTCGACGGCTGCGAGCACACCTACGCCGACGGCCGCAGCGCCGCCACCGGCACGGCCACGCAGGTCTGCGCCATCTGCGGGCACGTGGTGAAGGGGCGCGACGACAAGCTCTGGGGCTGAGCGCCGCCCTCTGGTAGAACCCCCGGGTTGACCTGCCCGGGAGCCCCTGCCATGGCCCGCCTCAGCCCGTTCCGCGCCCTCCGCCCGCCCGCCGCGCTCGCCGCGCGGGTGGCCTCGCCGCCCTACGACGTGGTCGACGCGCGGGAGGCCCGGGCGCTGGCGGCGGGCAACGCCGACAGCTTCCTGCGCGTCTCCAGGCCCGAGATCGACCTCGCGGCCGGCGTCGACGAGCACGCCGCCGAGGTCTACGCCCAGGGGCGCCGCAACCTCGAGGAGCTGACCCGGCGCGGCGTGCTGGTGGCCGACCCGGCCCCGCGCCTCTTCGTCTACGCGCAGCAGATGGGGGCCCACCGCCAGGTGGGGCTGGTGGCGTGCGCCAGCGTCGACGAGTACGACCGCGACCTCATCAAGAAGCACGAGAGGACGCGCGCCGACAAGGAGGACGACCGGGTCCGCCACATCGACGCCCTCTCGGCCCACGACGAGCCGGTCTTCCTGACCTACCGGGCCCGCGCCGACGTGGACGCCCTCGTGGCGGAGGTGCAGCGGGCGGCCCCCGAGTACGACCTCGTCACCGCGGACCGGGTGGCGCACCGGCTGTGGGTGGTGCCGGCGCCGGCCGCGGCGCGGCTCGAGGCGCTCTTCCGTGAGGTGCCGGCGCTCTACGTGGCCGACGGCCACCACCGCTCGGCGGCGGCCTCGCGGGTCCACGCGGCCCGACGCGGCCAGCCCGGCGACCACGGCCAGTTCCTGGCGGTGGTCTTCCCGCACGACCAGATGCAGATCCTGGCCTACAACCGGCTGGTGCGGGATCCGCGGCGGCGCTCGCCGGCCGCGCTCCTCGAGGCGCTCCGGGAGATCCTCGACGTGGAGCCGGCCACCTCGCCCGCGCCCGACCACCCGCTCGCCTTCGGCGTCTACCTGGGCGGCCGCTGGTGGCACGCCCACGTGCGCCCGGGCACCTTCCCGGGCGAGGACCCGGTGGCCTCGCTCGACTGCCAGCTGGCGCAGGACCAGCTCCTCGAGCCGCTCTTCGGCATCCGGGATCCGAGGACCTCGAAGGACGTCGACTTCGTGGGCGGCATCCGCGGCCACGAGGAGCTGGAGCGGCGCGTCGACGCCGAGGGCTGGGCGCTGGCGCTGCACCTCTTCCCCACCCGGGTCGAGCAGGTCATGAGCGTCTCGGACGCGGGGAAGATCATGCCGCCCAAGAGCACCTGGTTCGAGCCGAAGCTGCGGAGCGGGCTGTTCGTGCACCCGTTCTGAGGGGCGGGATCTCGGAATACTCAGCGTCGACGGGTGCTTGCGCGTCGTTTTCGGCCTCGGAAGCGCCCGTTTCCGCGGGCCTGAAAGCGTCTGCTGACCGAGCCCGCAGTTCCCCAGCAGTTCCCGTCCGCAGTTCAGACGCACTCGCAGTGACGTTCCGCGCGCGAGCGGCGGGACCGAAGGCGCGCTCGATGCCGTCCCGGATGTCCCGGTCGTCGAGGTGGCCGTAGGTGTGGATGGTGAGCCGGACGTCGGAGTGGCGGAGGGCCTTCTGGGCCACCGCGGTCCCGGCGCCGCGGACCACGGCCGTGCCGAACGAGTGGCGCGTGCCGTGGAAGGTGACGTGGCGCGGGATCGGCTTCGCCCAGACCGTCGGCTTGCCGCACTCGCTGCAGCGCGCCGGCGGCGTCGCCTTCTGGCTGCGGACCTCGTGGTGGCAGCCCGGCGCGCGGCAGCGGTGGAGCCAGGCCTCGACGACGCCGGCCCGGGCCAGGGCACCGCGGAGCATCCGGCCGAGCCGGAGGTTGCTCGGGTGCATCGAGCCGTCGCGGCGCGGGAAGAGGAGGGGCCCCGGCGAGCCGAGCGCGGCCTCCAGGCGCGGCCGCAACTGCGGCGCGATGGGCACGGGCAGGGCTTTCCCGTCCTTGGTGCGCGGCGCCTCCCAGGAGCGCCAGACCATGAGGATGCCGGCCTTGAGGTCCACGTCCTCCTTGAGGAGGCCGAAGATCTCTCCCTCGCGCAGGCCGGCATAGAGCCCGGTGGCCACCGGCCCCTCCCAGCGGCGCGGGACCTCGGCGAGCACCTGCTCGAACTCGTCCACCGCGAGGACCTTCCTCGGCCGCGGCGTCACCTTGAACCGCTCGACGTCCTCGACCGGGTTGGCCCGGCCCTCCCACGGGCCGCCCGGCTTCCGGGCCACCTGGAAGAAGTTGAAGACGAAGGCGCGCAGGTCGTTGAGCGACTTTGGTGCCAGCTCGCCGGCCTTGTCGGCGAGCAGCCGCTGGATGCGCGCCGAGGTAACCTCGCGCAGCGGCAGCGGCCCGAGCGTGCCGCGCAGGTGCTTCTCGATGTAGGAGCGGGCCGAGTGGGACCGGAGGTTCTTGCCCTTCAAGGCCCACCACCAGTCCATCAGCGCGCCGAAGGTCATGGAGAGCGACTCGGCCCGGAGCGGGTCGAGGCCGAGCCGCTGCCGGCGGCCCTGCTCCTCGAGCTCTGCGAGCCGGCGGCGTGCCAGCTGCTCGGTAGCCCGGGCCGAGAGGGGCTGGCCGTCCTGGCCGGTCGCGATGACCACCTGCTGCCGCTGCCGGCCGCTCCCGTCGGTCCACTGGATGACGGTGCGCCCGTTCTTCCGCTGCATCACCGAGCCCATGCTGGCCTCCTACCGGCGGCCCGGCGCGCGGGCCACCTCGTCGCTCCGCGCGAAGGCGCGGACGGCGTCGGGTTGAAACCTGAAGAGGGCGCCTACGCGGACGGCCGGGAGCGAGCCCTGGCGGCGCAGCTTGTAGACCATGGAGAGCGAGACCCGCAGGAAGGCGGCCACGTCCTCGGCGGTCCAGAGAGGGTCGGGGACGCGCCGGCGCTCGCTCGATGCTTCGTGTGGGGCGTCCATGGCGCTCTCCTTCCTCACCTCACCGGCCGGCCGTTCCACCGCTCGTCGCGACCTGCCGCTCGCGCAGGATGACCTTCCGCAGGAACTCGAGGTCGGAGGCGGGAATGCTGTCGAGGTCGAACTTGCAGGTGCCGGCCTTCTGGTGGCGCTCGATGGCCTCGTAAGCGTCCAGGAGCGCCTCGTCCACGCGCTCGAGCGAGTAGCGGAGCAGTCGCAGCTCGCGCTCGTCGACGGCGAGCGCGACCTTGGGTTGGGGGGAGGGTGGCGGCGCGGCGGCGGCCGCCGGCGGCCTGGCAGGCGCCTGGGCCGTGGGCGGTGGCGGCGCGGCCGAGCGGATGGCGGCCAGGCGTTCGGGGAAGTACGCGAGCAGCCTCCGCGCGGCCTCGCCGAAGGTGAGGACAAGCACCTCGAACGCGCGAGCCTCCAGCCGAGCTCGCGCCTGGGGGAAGCTTCCTCCGAGGCTCGCCTTCACCGCCCGCTCCACCCGGTCCTTGCGGTCGGCGGAGTGGACCAGGAAGACGAGGCGCGGAGCGAAGCCGTCCGGGAAGGCGTTGCCGTACCACGTGGCCCCGCTGTCGCCGGAGAGGCCGTCGAAGTACTGGCTATACCGCTGCAGCTTCGAGAGGATGGCGCCGGTCCGCTCCGGGTGTGCGGTGACGATGCTCTGCGTGCCGGTCTCTGCCTCCACGAACAGCCTCCGCCCACGGCCGGGTACCTCGAGGATGGCGTCGGGCTTCAGGAGGGCCTCGTGGAACTCGCCGAGGTGGTGGCCGCGAGCCCGGAACTGGAGGGACTCGTCGTTCTCGGCGCGCCAGCGGAAGGGGAGCTCGTGGAGCGGCGCCGTCTCGGTCATCCTGAGCGCCAGCACGAGCTCGAGGAGGACGCCGTTGAGGAGCAGGGTGTGCTCCAAGAAGCGGGCTCCGACGTCCTTGGCGGGCGGGGCCGGCAGCCAGGGGAGCGCGGGCGCGACCAGGCTGCGGCCGTAGGGCGTCAGTGCCCAGACCGGCACGCTGTTGCCCTCGTAGCGCCTGTAGTGGAGCCGGCGCAGGCAGGCCCCCTCGCCCGGCCGCGCGCCCGGCAAGCAGAGCTTGGCGAGGCGGCGATACACCAGCTTCTTGCTGCGGTCCGGGGCGATGAGCCGGTGGACCTGGTCGGCCGAGGCGTAGCGGGCGATGCCGACGTAGGCGAGGAGGGCGCGGTCGCGCTCGGTGAGAACGGCTCCCTTCGCGTTCGGCATGGCGCGCCTCGCTGCGGCGCGGCCCCGGTGGGTCGCTACCGCTTCCTCCCAGGGGTGGGGTGGGGGCCGTCGAAGCCCGGCGCCTGCTCGCGGAGGGCGAGCGAGCGCTGGAAGAGCAGGTGGAGCAGGTACTCGTAGCGGCCCATGCCGAGCGCCTCGCGATCGGCCTCCAGGAGCGCCGCAGCGGCCGCCGGCAGGCCGAACCAAGTGCGCAGGCCCTCCAGGTGGCGGACGACATGGGCCGTGAGGTCCAGCCCGCGGGCGTTCGCCTCGCCCTTCAGGAATACGACGAGCTCCCGCGACATTCGGAAGGTCTGCATCACCTTCTCGGTCGAGATGAAGGGGTCCTCGGAGAACGACTTCTGACCAGGTGCCATGTTGATGTCTCCTGACTGTCAGGTAGGAGACGAGGTAGCTTCGGCGCAAGCCGGCGTGGACGGCCAGATGGGGCGTGGGAGGGGAGGCATCAGGGACCGCGCGGCGCTTCAGACCGGGGTCCGCACTGGCCGACGTCTACTTTGACCCCGGAGAATCAAGCCCGAGTCGCGCCGCGATCGAGCCGTCAGTCGGCAGGTAGGTGCGCTCGACCGGCATGATCAGGTTGGCGGCGCCCCCCGCCACGTTGTCGCGCTGTCCAGCAACGAACTCGGACACGTCGGTGATTCCGACGATTTCGCTCCTGCCGTAGGCCGCGAGCGTGGGGCCTCGGAGTCCGAGTTGGATCGCTCGGCGAGCACAGGCCTCGCCCGATGGGAGGTGGTCCGGGTCCCACTGCAGCCGAACGTCAGAGCGATTCACCGCAGCCTTCCAGTCCTCGCGCACCTCGAAGGTCGAAGCCTCGAACGACGAGGGGACGGCATGGGTAAGCAGGCCGTCGAAGAACACCCTTCTGAGGCGGATGGCCAGTACGACCTCTTGCCCTTGGGAGCGCCCCCAGTCGCTGCGGTACATCATCCAGAGGAAGTTCGGCTTCACCCAACTCATCCGGCTGTAGCTGAACTCTCCGCCGAAATGGCCGTTCGCGATCGCGAACTGGCCGATCGCATGAGAGTAGGCCTGGTAGACGACGATGGTCTCATCATCGAAGTGGGCCAGGATGTGACGGCCAGCGCTCGGCCAGCGCTGGCGCTGTTCGACGTATCGCTCGGTGGCCAGCATCACTTCGTGGGGTCCTCGACGGCGATGGGGCCGGTTCCATCCTCGATGCCTGTCACCGTGAAGCCGAACGCCTCCACGAGCGCGACCAAGGCGCCCACGCCGCCGTACGGGTACGCCTGGGCGCGGAAGCTCAGCCGGGCCTTTCCTCCGGGCGAAGGCTCGCACGCCAGGAGGTCGTATTCGGCCTCCATGATGGCCTGGACCATCGAATCGAAGTCCCACCGCTGGCCGATGGCTTGGTCGGTCGGGGTCAGGACGACAGGGCGCGTCCTGAGGTCATTGAGCCTCTGGGCACGTTGGGTAGGAGTTGGCCAGGCGAAGTGGCTCAGGGCTTCCTCGTCGAACAGACGCTGGAACTCGCCTTCAGGCCCCTGTTCCGCCGCAGTCTTGCCACGCTGGAGCTCGATGACGACCCGCTGCAGCTGGCGAAGGCGCTCCTGGGAGTGGGCGACGAACTCGATGTACTCGCTCATGATGCTCCCGTGGGTTGAACTGAGGGTCGTCCAATGCTCGCACAGGGCATATGGGCCTGCCAGCGTCCTCGTGCGCGACGGTGCTGCTATCAGCGGTGCGAGGAAGAGGTGCCGCTCCACGGTCCGCCGGCTGGCCAGTTGCCATCCCAACGTGACGCGGCCCGGGCCGCGGCGAGCGGCTCCGCGACGAAGCGCGCGACCTCGGCGACGGCTTCCTCGAGGCCTCCGGCGTCCGCGACGGCCCCCTTGCGCTTGAAGCCGCTCCACTGGGCGGTCTTGCCGGGCGCGTTCGCGAAGTCCGCGGTCAGCGCGACCGGCGTGTCCTCGGGCAGGGCCGTGCCGCGCCGCTCGAAGGTCGCCCGGAGGGCGCTCGCGAGCTGGGCGCCGTCGAACGGAAAGAGCCGTGCCAGCACGGCCAGGTCGTAGAAGTCCTTCATCCGGCTGTTGGCGAGGCCGAGCTTCACCAGCGCCTCGACCTTCTCCGCCACCACGGTCTCGCGCGGGTAGGCTCGCAGGCGCGGCGCCGGGAAGTCGAGGAGGGCAGGGAACTCGACGATCGACGCCTCGGGCGTGATGGCGTCGCCGAAGCCGATGTCCACCTGCAGGCGGATTCGCGCCGTGGCGACCCGGGCCTCCAGGTGGACCCGGACGCCGCCGTACTCCTCCTCGGCCCGGATGGGCTCGCTCTCGATCGTGGCCGGGTCGAACGTGACGCCATCGTCCGCGGTCTTCGTGGTCGCGATCTCCGCGAAGACGGTGCGGAGGTGTGCCTCGGTAGCGTCGCCGAACCCGAGCAGGTCGAGGTCCCGCGTGGCGCGGTGCGGGTGACCGGTCCAGACGGTGAAGAGGGCGGCCCCCTTGAGCACGAAGCTCCCCGCGTGGATCGACGAGGCCAGGCGGAAGAGCAGCCGCTCGTGAACGAAGCGCAGCAGGACGAGCTGGAAGTCGTCGCCGCGCTCCTTGGCCAGGCGGAGCAGTCGGACACGCGCCCTCGCGCCGATGTTCGGCTCCCCCTTCACGCAAGGGCCTCCAGGTAAGGCCGGAGGACCGCCGAGACCCGGTCGGCGCGGGCCGCAGCGACCAGGTCGTCGATGGGCGAGCCGGTGCGCCTGGCACCGCCTCTAGCGACGGGACGACGGAGGTACCCCCGCAGCGCCGTCAGCGCGACCTCCAGGCCGACGTGGCGCCGGTACCTGAAGCAGTCGGCCACCGTCTTGGCCGGGTTCGTGAGCCGGACCGGGACGCCCTCGATGGTCCTCGCCTCCACCCCATGCGCAAGGGCGGCGCCGCTCGCGTAGACGACCTCCAGCTTCGGGTAGGTGACCTTGGGTGCCCGGGCATGGCGGTCGATGAGGATCCAGACGGCGTGGGGTGCCTCCGTCGTGAGCCCGTGGGCCTGCAGGGCGCTCAGCAGAGCGATGGTCGCGTGTGGGACGCGCTTTGCAACCTCGACCAGGGAGTGCAGCTCCGTGACCGGCGCCTCGGGGAGCCGGTAGAGCCCCCGGTCGACGCGCTCCAGGAGGCCGCGTTCACACAGTCGCTGCAGGTAGACGCGGGGGATGCCGGCCGCGTCGACGTCGCGCGTCCGCAGGGGGCCTGAGCCGGCCAGCCGGAGCAGCTCGGAGGTCTTGTTCGCCATGGAGGTCATGTCGCAAAACGTCGGCCTAGGGATACACGGGCCGACGAAATGTAACACCTCTCATTCGAGGCTGCAAGCCAGCCCAAGAGCCATCACCAGATGGCCTTCGCCCGATCGAGCTCGAGCCGGACCTTCATGCCGACGAAGTGGGCGTTTCTCCGCTGCAGCTCGTCCCGGCTCACCTTGCCCGACTCGAGTGCCCGCTGGTCCTCGTCGCGCGCCTTCTGTTTCTCGGCCTTCCGCCGCTCGAAGAGCCCCTTCTCGACCTGGACCCGCTTCATGCTCTTGCCCTTCATGACGCAGAGAGCCTAACGCAGCCCAAGCACGCCGACGACCCCCTCCAGCAACCACCTTCTTCTTCATCTCTGTTTCCAAGAAGTCTCTGTCCCCTCCAATTTCAATGTTTTGCTTACAGTGAACCATGATCAACTCCCCGCCCCGCCGCTTCCATCTCCAACTCTTCCCTGGTGACAGCAGCCCGATCCCGCAATCCCACGAAGTGGTTGGGAGTGCGGGATCGGGCTGCTGTCACCCGGTCTGACGCACGTTCCGTCAACACCTGGCGGTGGGGCGGGGCGCTCGCAGATCACGGACTTACGAATCGATGCCTGTTGCCGCCCCCGTGGATGACCCTTGGGCCCGCGCCTGTCGAGTCCACTCACCGTGGATCGTCAACGGGCCTCCCTCGACAGCCTTGGCCCCGAGGCGGAGAGGCCAATCATCGTGCCACGCCTTCCACAGGATCTCGCTTGGTTCCTGGACGCATGGTGTAGGATGACTGCTTGGGCTCAGGTCCCGGGCCCAAGCACGAGCCAGGGCCCATGCTCATTTCTGCCATCGCTTCGCTCATCCTGGTGCTCGCGGGCGGCACGCCGAGCAAGCCCACCTTCGACGCGTACCCGGCCGCCAAGCCGAGCGGCCGCAGCGCCTCCAAGCTGGACTTCCGCGCCGACCCCCGCGCGCGCCGGTTCCGGACGCAGCTCGAGCGAGCACTCGGCCGGCCCGCCAACTTTGCCGGTCACTACGTGGTGGTGGACTGGGGATGCGGATCGAGCTGCCAGGCTGTCGGGCTTGTCGACGTGGACACTGGCGTTGCGCGCCTTACCATCTCGACCGGCCTCGGGTCCGAGTACCGGGCCGAAAGCCGTCTGTTCATCGACAGCCCGGAGGCCGCCGTCCGCGATGCTTGTCCGGGCCAGCCGTGCATCTTCTCCACCAGGTACTTCGTGTGGGAAGAGAAGAACAAGGCGTTCCAGATGCTGGATGAAGGAGGGCGAGCCGCCGTCGGGGGAGGCACGCGCGGGCCGTAGGCGTCAGGACGTCATCTCTGTGGCGCTCAGGAGGCGGCCCGCCTGCTCTGCCGCCCGCCGTAGGACCCCCGCCACCACCTCGCGTGGCGCCCCGTCCGCCACCGCCCGCTCGGCGACGATGGCGCCGGCCTCCGCGAACAGCTCCATCTGCACCGGCGGTAACACGACTTCGCGGCCGGCCCGCAGTTCCCCAGCAGTTCTCGCCTGCACGCCAGACGCATTGGGCGTTACTACGTGGGAAGTTCGCTCCTCCGCGAGTGCAATGGATTCAACCCCTTGCGCCCCGATGCGACCCGATGAAGCCGGTGCTATACGCTGGGTCGGATTTCGAGCCGAAGCTGCGCAGCGGGCTCTTCGTGCACCCGTTCTAGCCGCCCGCCGGACCGCCGCGGGCCGCCAGCGCCGGCAGCAGCCAGAGCACCAGCGGCCCCGAGAGCGCGAAGCCCCCGATGACGGCGACGGCCAGCGGCTGCATGAGCTGGCTGCCCTGGCCCAGCCCGACCGCCAGCGGGGCCAGGGCCAGGGCGCTCGCCAGCACCGTCATGGCCACCGGGCGCAGCCGGCGGCTCGAGGCGCGCACCCAGGCCTCCGGCCAGGCCAGGCCGGCGGCGGCGCCGAGCTGGGCCTCCCGCACCACGAAGATGGCGTTCTCCGCGGCGATGCCGGTCATCATGATGGCGCCCACGTAGCTGGAGACGTTGAGCGTCATGCCGGTGAGCCGGAGCGCCGCCAGGCTCCCGGCCAGCGCCGCCAGCGACGTGACCGCGGTGGCCAGGGCGGCGCGCAGGTCGCCCGAGACGAGGAGCGTGATGATCCCGACCAGCACCAGCCCCGCCAGCAGCACGTAGGCCAGGTCCCGGAAGGACGCCTGCTGCTGCTCGTACTGGCCACCGAGCCGCATGGTCACCGAGGCGGGGAGGAGGTGGGCCGCCTCGACGCGGCTCCGGATCTCCGCCACCGCCCCGCCCAGATCGCGCCCGGTCAGGCGCGCCGTCACCGCCACGTACGAGGCCAGGTTCTCCCGGTCGATCTCGGCCTCGGGGGCGCCGGTCTGCACCGTCGCCAGCCCGGAGAGCGGCAGCAGGGCGCCCTGCCCGGTGCGCACCAGGAGCGTGTCGAGCGGCCCGGCGTGGGGCGCCAGCACGCGCAGGTCGTGGAGCCGGTCGCCGACCCGGAGCTGGCCGGCCACCGTCCCGAGCAGGGCCGGGGCCACCGCCGCCTGGAGCGCCTCGGTGGAGAGCCCCTCGCGCGCCGCCGCCAGCGGGTCGACCCTGATCTCCAGCGACGGGCCGGCCACGACGATCCCGTCGAAGACGTCCTCGACGCCTGGCACGCCGGCGGCCAGGGCCGCCACCTCGCGGGCCTTCTGCGCCAGCACCACCGGGTCGCGCCCGAAGAGCTTGAGGCTGATGGGCTGCGGCGCGCCGCCGGTGAGGTCCCCGATGTTGTCCTCGAGCAGCTGGCCGAAGTCGGTGTGGAGCGCCGGCTCGAGCACCGCGAGGCGGGCCCTGAGGTCGTCGATGACCTCGTCGACCGGCCGGCGCTGCGCGCGCGGCTTCAGGTCGATGACGTAGTCGCCCCTGTTCGGCTCGGTGACGAAGAAGCCGAGCTGGGTCCCGGTGCGGCGCGAGTAGCCCTCCACGTCGGGGAGGGCGAGGATGACCTTCTCGGCCTGGCGCAGCATGGCGTCGGTGTCGGTGAGCGAGGTGCCGGGCGGCGACCAGTAGTCGAGGATGATGGCCCCCTCGTCCATGGCCGGCAGGAACTCGGTGCCGCTGGTCCGGTACAGGGCGAAGGCCGCGCCGAGGAGCAGCAGCGCCGCGGCGGCCGCCACCCAGCGGCGCCGCAGGGCGGCGCGGGTCACCCGGTCGTACCAGCCTGACAGCCGGGCGCTCCGGGCGGCCGGCGCGACGGCCGGCGCGTGCGGCGCGCCGTGCCCCACCGCCAGCGGCACCAGCCCCAGCGAGACCACCAGCGAGGCCAGCAGCACCAGCACCATGGTGAGCGCCAGCGGCTTGAAGAAGGCGCCGGTGACGCCGGGCAGGAGCGCGAACGGCACGAAGACCGCCACGGTGGAGAGGCTGGAGCCGAGCACGGCGGGCCACAGGTCGGCCAGCGCCGCCCGCACCGGGTGGGCGGCGCCGTCCTGCTCGGCGCGGTGGATCCCCTCCACCACCACGATGGCGTCGTCGGCCGCCAGCCCCAGCGCCGCCGCCACGCCGGCCAGGGTCATCAGGTTGACCGTCTGGCCCGCCGCCGCCAGGCCCAGGCCCGCCACCGCCACCGCCAGCGGGACCGCCAGCACGGCCACCAGGGTGGTGCGGAGGCTGCGCAGGAAGAGGAGCAGCACCAGCGCGGCCAGCCCGAGGCCGATGGCGATGGCGTCGCGGACGCCGGCCACCGAGCCGGCCACGAAGGCCGCCTGGTCGTAGAAGGTCGTCCAGCGCGAGCCGGCCGGCAGCAGCCCGGGCTCGTCGCGGAGCAGCCGCTCGACGCCGCGGGCGATGGCGACGGTGTCGCCCGAGGGCTGGCGCAGCACGTTGAGCAGCACCGCCGGCCGGCCGTCGGCGGTGGTGCGCACGGTGCTCACCTCCTCGGCGACGCGCAGCGTGCCGAGGTCGGCCAGCGGGGCCGGCGGCCCCTTGGGCGGCGCCACCGCCAGCGCCCCCAGCTCCGCGAGGTCGGCGACGCGCCCGTCCACCAGCGCCAGGTAGAGCTCGTGGTTCCGCTCCACCAGCCCGGCCGAGAGCACCTGGTGGTTGCGGCGGATGGCGTCCACCACGTCGGCCGGGGCCAGGCCGCGGGCGGCCAGCCTCCGCTCGTCGAGGACCACCTGGAACTCCCGCCGCCGCCCCCCCTGGATCTGCACCTGCGACACCCCGGGGATGCGGAGCAGGGCCGGCTTGAGCACGGCCTCGGCGTGCGCCAGCAGGTCGGCCTGGGAGGAGGTGTCGGAGGTCAGGGCGTAGCCCAGGATCGGGAAGACGGCGGTGTTCATCCACTCGACGTCGAGGTGGGCCCCGGCGGGGAGGTCCGGCCGGATCCGCTCGGCCTCGGCCTGCACCCGCTGCAGCGCCACCTGCATGTCGGTGGACCAGCCGAAGGTGGCGGTGAGCTCGGTGGAGCCCCGCGAGGTGACGGAGCGCACCCGCTCGATCCCCGGGACGCGCAGGATGGCCTCCTCCAGCGGGCGGGTCACGGCCGGCATGACGTGCGCCGCGGGCAGCTCGCCGACGTCGGCGATCACCTTGACGATGGGGAAGGTGACCGAGGGGAAGATGGAGGAGGGCAGGCGCGCCACCGCCACGACGCCGCCCGCGGCCAGGAGGAGGGTCAGCGCCACCAGCGCCGAGCGCCGCCGGGCCAGGTCGGCCAGGCTCACGGCGCGGCCTCCACCGGCGCGCCCTCGGGGAGCCCGACCTGCCCCTCGACGACCACCGGGGTGCCGGGCGCGAGCGCCGGGGACAGCAGCTCGACCCGGTCGCCGTCCACCAGCCCCGGCCGCGCCTCGACCCAGTGGGCCTTCCCGCCCTGGACCACCGCCACCCTGGCCACGCCGGTGAGGTCGTCCCGCAGGAGCGCGGGGGCGGGCAGGGCCAGGGCCCCGGCGTGGGTCGCCACCACGAAGCGCGCGGTGCCGAAGAGCCCCGGGCCGAGCTGCGCCCCGGCGGCGGGGGTCACGCGCACCGGCGTGACGCGGTCGGCGCCGGACGGGACGATGGCGGCGACGACCCCGGGGATGGGACCGGGGCGCGCGTCGAGGGAGAGCTCCACCGGCGTGCCGGGCCGGATCCTGGGCAGGTCGGTCTGGGGCAGGTCGGCGATGAAGACCACGGCCCGGTCGTCGGCGACGGTCAGGACGTCGGCGTGGGCGCTGAGCAGGTCACCCTCGGTGGCCTGGTGCGACGCCACCACGCCCGCCCCCGGCGCGGTGAGCCGGCGCACCACGCGGCTCGCCTCCGCGACCGCCAGCGCCCTCGCCGCCTCGGCGCGGTCGCGCTCCGTGGAGGCCGCGGCCACCATGGCGCGCGCCCCGTCCACCGCCGCCTGGCTGCGCTGCGCCACCACCTCGCCCAGCACCTGGCCCGCCGCCACCCGGTCGCCGTCGGTGACGAGGAGCCGCACCAGGAAGCAGTCGAACGGGACCCGGATCACCTGGACCCGCAGGGGCACCGTCCGGCCCGGGGCCGAGACGGTCTCGCGCAGGTCGGCGCGCGACACCGCTCCCAGCCGCACCGGCGTGGCCGCGGGCGGCGGGGGCGGCGCCGGCCGCTCGCGGCTGCAGGCTCCGACCAGGGCGACGAGGGCGACGAGGGCGAGCGCGTGGGCGGGTCTCATGGGGCTCCTGGCGCGCTGAAGCGGAGCCGCTCGGCGGCGGCGACGCGGCAGGCGAGCAGCGCCTGCTGGCTGGCGATGCGGGCGTCCCGCCAGGTGGCGAAGGCGTCCAGCACCTCGAGCGAGGAGGACAGGCCGCTCCGGTAGAGCGCCTGCTCCTGCAGGGAGGCGTCCTCGGCGGGCCCCAGGGCGGCGCGCCGCTGGTCGAGCTCCTCGAAGGCCCGGGCCTCGTCCGCCTCCGCCAGCGCCAGCCCGAGCCGGACCCGGCGCCGGGTCACCTCGAGCGCGGCGCGCGAGGCGTCGCGGGCCAGGCGGGCCTGCGCCAGGCGGGCGCGCTGCACGCCGAGGTCGAAGATGGGCCAGGACAGGTTCACCGTGGCGGTCATCCCGGCCTGGGCGCCGAACCAGCCCGGCGGGTTGCCCGCCGCGGGGGTCGGGCCGCCGCCCAGGAACCCGGCGTCGAGGACGAGGTCGAGGCGCGGCCGCCGGCCGGCGCGCGCCGCGTCGAGCTCGCGCTCCGACGTGACGAGGTCGGTGCGGGCGGCCTCGACGTCGGGCACCTCGCCCGCGGGCGAGCCGGCGCCGCGGGGGGCGGGCTCCGGCAGGTCGGCGACCTCGAGCGGCGCCGCCGGGTCGCGGCCCATCAGGTCGTTGAGGGCCAGCCGCGCCCCGTCGAGCCGCCGCCGGGCGCCCACCAGGTCGGCCCGCTCGGAGGCGAGGCGGGCCTCGGCGCGGAGGCGATCGGCGGTGACGCCCTGGCCCGACGCGGCCCGCGAGGCCACCAGGCTGCGGTAGGCCTGCAGCCGCCCCAGCGCGTCCTCCCGGACGGCGACCTCGTCCCGGTCGGCGATGAGCTCGGCGAAGCGGACCCTCACCTCGCGCTCCAGGTCGCGCACGTCGAGCCGGGCCCTGGCGCGGGCCGAGCGGGCGCGCGCCGCCGCCGCCGCCACCAGGGCCGAGCCCTCACCGCCGGTGTAGAGCGGCTGGCGGAGCACCGCCTGGAGCCGGTCCTCGCCGACGTCGATGGCGTAGGGGTGCGCCGGCCCGTAGCGCAGGTCCCCCTCGATGGCCACCTGGGGCCCCAGGCGCGCGCGCGCCTCCAGGACGCGCTCCGCCGCGCCGGCGGCCTCGAGCGCGGAGACCGGCAGCCGCGCGTTGGCGGCCCGCGCCTCGGCGAGGGCGCCCTCCAGGGTGACCGGCTC
>JAJYAW010000028.1 GCA_021779335.1 Myxococcales bacterium
CGCGCGCCACCGCGGCCCGGGCCGCGTCGACCTGGGAGGCGGCCGAGGCGAGGCCGGCCGAGCTGGCGGAGACCCCGGCCCTGGCGGTGGAGAGGCCGCCGCGGGCGCTGGCCTCGACCACCGCCGCCTGGGCGGCCGCCGAGTCGAGCTCGGCCTCGGCCTGCCGCACCCGGGCGTCCAGGTCGGCCGGGTCGAGCTCCAGCAGCAGCTGCCCCGCCTTGACCTGCTGGTCGTCCTGCACCAGCACGTGGAGCACCTGGCCCGGGATGCGCGGCGCCAGCGCCACCACGTCGGCGTCCAGGTGGGCGTCGTCGGTCGTCTCGGAGCCGGCCGTGAGGACGGCGCGCACGATCAGGCCGAGCGCCACCACGGCGAGGACGGCGCCGGCGATGAGGGCGGGGCGGCGGCGGGAAGGGGCCGGGCTGGCGGGGGCGGCGGGGGTGGTCGCGGTCGTCATTCGATGTGAACCTCGATCTTGGGGCCAGCCGCGGCGCCGAGCCGCTTCACCTTGAGGAACAGGAGGAGCGGCAGGACGCACAGGAAGACGAGCCCGGTGAGCAGGAAGACCTTCTCGAAGCCCAGCACGTAGGCCTGCCGCAGCGCGGTCAGGTCGAGCGCCTGCAGGGCCGCCAGCCGGGCCGAGACCGCGTCGCCGCCGCGCGCCAGCAGGCCGGCCGTGAGGGCGTCCAGGCGGGCCATCACCTCGGGGCGGTCGGGGGTGAGGTGCGCCGCGATGGAGTGCCTGGCGGTGGTGGTGTAGTTGGCCAGCAGCGTGGCGAAGATGGCCAGGCCCGCCGAGGCGCCGATCTGGCGCAGCAGCGAGTTGAGGCCGGTGGCGTCGGTGAGCTTCTCGCGCGGCACCTCGGAGAGCGCGGCGGTGGTGAGCGGCACGAAGAGGCAGGCGAACCCGGTGCCCTGGACCAGCAGGGTGGTGATCACCCCGGCGCTGGTGGTCTGGAGCGTGAAGTGGCTCTGCAGCCAGGCGCCCGCGGCGGTGCAGAGGATGCCGAAGGCGACCACCGCCCGGGGCGAGATCCGGTTGTAGAGCCGGCCGATGACGGGCGTGATGGCCATCATCACCAGCGTGCGCGGCATGAGGGCCAGGCCCGACTCCATGGCGGTGAAGCCCAGGATCTCCTGCATGAAGAGCGGCAGCAGGAAGACGCTGGAGAGGAGGATGGAGAACATCACCGCGCCGATGACGGTGCCGGAGGCGAAGACCCGGTCCTTGAAGAGGCGCAGGTTGACGGCCGGCACCGGGGCGGTGAGCTCGCGCCAGACGAAGGCCGCCAGCCCCAGCGCGGCCACCAGCGCCACCGCGGTGATGGCGCGCGACTCGAACCAGTCGTCGCGCTGCCCCTCCTCGAGGAAGTACTGGAGCGACGCCAGCCCGACGCAGAGGAGCGCGATCCCCTGCCAGTCGAAGTTCTTGCGCACCTGGGCGGCGCCGGCCTGGTTGGCCAGCCGGATGTCCTCCGGCTCGTGGACGAAGCGCCAGACCATGAAGAGGCCGAGCATCCCCACCGGCAGGTTGATGAAGAAGATCCAGGACCAGTGGTAGTTGTCGACGATGTAGCCGCCCAGCGTCGGCCCGATGGCCGGGCCGATCATGACCGCCATGCCGAAGAGGGCCATGGCCATGCCCTGCTCGTGCGGCGGGAAGGTCTGGCGCAGGATGGCCTGCTCGGTGGGCTGGAGCGCGCCGGCGCCGAAGCCCTGGATGGCCCGGAAGAAGACCAGCGACCAGAGGGTCTGGGCCAGGCCGCACAGCGCCGAGCCCACCACGAAGAGCCCGAGGCTCACCATGTAGACGCGCTTCTGGCCGAAGAGGCGCCCCAGGAAGGCGGTCAGCGGCATGACGAGGACGGTGGCGATGGCGAAGCCGGTGGAGATCCAGGTGATCTCCTGCACGGTGGCCCCCACCGCGCCGCGGATCTGCGAGAGCGCCACGTTGACGATGGAGGCGTCGATGGCCCCCATGAGCGTGCCGAAGGTCACCGAGACGGTGACCAGCCACTTGTTGACCGGCTTGCGCAGGGGCTACTTCCTCCCGATGCCGAGGTAGGTGAAGCCCGCGGCGCGGGCCTTCTGCGCGTCCCAGGCGTTGCGCCCGTCGAAGAGGACCGGCGCCCGCATGAGCGAGCGCAGGCGCGCCCAGTCGGGCTGCCGGAACTCGTTCCACTCGGTGACGAGGAAGAGCGCGTCGGCGCCCGCGGCGGCGGCGTAGGGCTCCTCGACGAGCTCCACGGTGCCGTGGAGCACCTTCTCCGCCACCTGGCGCGCCACCGGGTCGTACGCCTTGACCCGGGCCCCCGCGCCCACCAGCCCGGAGATGACGGTGAGCGCCGGTGCCTCGCGCATGTCGTCGGTCTTGGGCTTGAAGGCCAACCCCCAGACCCCGACCTGCTTGCCGGCCAGCGACCCGCCGAAGTGGCGCAGCGCCTTCTCCACCAGCGAGCGCTTCTGGCGCTCGTTGACCCGCTCGACCGAGCGGAGCAGGTCGAAGTCCAGCCCGATGAAGCGGGCCGTGGTCATGAGCGCCTTGACGTCCTTGGGGAAGCAGGACCCCCCGAAGCCGACCCCGGCGTGCAGGAACGGGTGGCCGATGCGCTTGTCGGAGCCCATGCCGCGCCGCACCGCGTCCACGTCGGCGCCGAGCCGGTCGCACAGCGCGGCGATCTCGTTCATGAAGGAGATGCGGGTGGCCAGCATGGCGTTGGCGGCGTACTTGGTGAGCTCGGCGGAGCGCAGGTCCATGAAGAGGACCGGCTGCTCGGCGCGCGTGAAGGGGGCGTACAGGTCGGCCATGACGGCGCGGGCCCGGTCGCTCTCCACGCCGACCACCACGCGGTCGGGGCGCATGAAGTCGTCGATGGCCGCCCCCTCCTTGAGGAACTCGGGGTTGGAGACCACGTCGAAGGGGTGGCCGGTGACGCCGGCCAGCGCCTCGCGCACCTTGTCGGCGCTCCCCACCGGGACGGTGGACTTGTTGACCACCACGCAGTAGCCGGTCAGCGCCCGGCCGATGGACTCGGCCGCCCGGAGCACGTGGGAGAGGTCGGCCTCGCCGGTCTCGCCGGGCGGGGTGCCCACCGCGATGAAGGCCACCTCGGCGCCGTCCAGCGCCTCGGGGTAGGCGGTGGTGAAGGCGAGCCGACCCTCCTTCACGTTGCGCCTCACCAGCTCCTCGAGCCCCGGCTCGTAGATGGGGATGCCGCCGCCGCGGAGGGTGGCGACCTTCTGCTCGTCCAGGTCGACGCAGGTGACGGCGTGGCCCGACTCCGCGAAGCAGGTGCCGGTGACGAGGCCGACGTAGCCGGTGCCGATGACCGCGATCTTCAAGGGGGACCCTCCAGGCTGGAAAACGGCGGCAGCCTAGCACAACCCCGTCACTCGCCGGACCGGGCCAGCATGACCGCCACCAGCGCCCCCAGCAGCATCGCCACCAGGACCGTCAGTGCGAGCCGGAGGCGGGCCACGCGGTGGGCCACCAGGTCCCGCCGCTCGGTGCGCCGGCCGGTCCCGGCGCGGAGCGGCCCCCCATCGGCGCCGCGGGCCTGGACGGGGAGGTCGGTCCAGCCGCGGTGGTGGCAGGCCTGGCACTGGTACCGCGACCGGCCGGTCAGCCGGCGGTAGAGCCGCCGGAGCCGGCCGTGGGCGTGCGCCCGCCGCAGGTCCTCGGAGCCGCACTTCTGGCAGGTCGGGGCGTCCACCGGGGGCGGACTCTACCCGGCCGCCGCGAAAGTGCTACGGACCGAGGGTCTCAGCGCGGGCGCGGCCGTCACGGCGCCACCAGGAGCCGGGCGGCCTGCTCGGCGCCGCGCAGGTGGCGCAGCCGGGCGGGATCCCGCGCCGCCTCGATGACCGGCTCCAGCGCGGCCCGCTCCACCGCGCCCAGCGCCGGGCGGAGCCGCGCCGCCGCCTCCTCCTCCTCCGGGAAGAACCAGGCGGTGAGGGTGCAGGCGCCGAAGAGCGCCCGGGAGAGCCCCAGCGCCGCGGCCCGCTCCTTCACGTAGGCGGCGTCCGGGCCGAGCCGCAGGAGCTGGCGCAGGTCCAGGTAGCGCAGCAGCGGCGCCCAGAGCGCCTGCTGGGCCAGGTCGCCGACCAGGCACAGGAGCGCCTCCTCCGCCGAGGGGCGCGAGGCGCGCGGCCCGAAGGCCGGGGACGGCGCGCCGCGGGTGAAGAGGGCGTCGTCCTCGGCCGCCCCCGGCCAGAGCCCCTCCTGCAGGGTCAGCTCGATGTGGCCGTCGGAGAAGACGGCGACCCGCCCGTCGTGCTCGGTCCGCTCCAGCCGGAGCCCGGCTGCGGTGGCCGCCGCGAAGGCGGCGCCGTCCCGGCCGCGCACCGCCAGCCGGAGATCGCTGACCGGGCGCCAGGCCAGGTGGGGGTAGAGCCAGTCCACGTAGGCCGCGCCGTCGAGGAGCACCACCGGCACCGCCGCGGCGTCCTTGAGGACGTTGCGCAGCGTCACCAGCTTGAGCACGTTGTCGTTGACGGTGCCCTGGAACACCGCCAGCAGCGCCTCGCGGAAGGAGTCGGGCAGCCCCGCTCCGAGCCGCGTGTGCTCCAGGTGGTAGCTCGCCAGCGGCGCCAGGCCGTGGGCGGTGAGCACCTGGGCCAGCAGCCCGAGATCGCTGGGCGGCAGCTCCCTGGGCGGGTCGAAGGCGGCGAGGGCGCGGATGGCGGGGAGGAGGTCGGACATCGGGGCGGGGGGCGGATCTAGGCGGCGGCGGGCGGCGCCGCCACGCCCTTCGGCTCCAGCACGGCGATGAGCGACAGCGCGCCCCAGGGGAGGGCCGCGTCGACCAGCCGGAAGAGCGGCGTGAGGAGGTTGAGCATCATGACCTGGAAGAGGCCGAAGTCCCGGCGCCGCAGCAGCCGGCCGTTGAGCCACCAGGCCGGGCGGCCCACCCGGTTGAAGGCGAGCACCTGCCGCACCTCGAAGCCGGCGTCGTCGGCCAGCCGCTCCAGCGCGGCCCGCGTGTAGCGGCGCCGGTGGCCCAGCACCTCGTCGAGCGTGCCGAAGAGGCCGGGGTCCTGCGGCACCAGCACGACGGCCCGCCCGCCCGGCGCCAGCACCGCGCGGATGTTGCGCAGCGCCCCCACGTCGTCGTCCACGTGCTCCACCACGTTGAGGCAGACCACGGTGTCGAAGCCGCCCTCCACCCGCGGGAAGGAGGCGCCCCGCGTGACGTCGGTGAGGGTGACGTCCAGGTAGGGCCGGTCGGCGGTGAGGCTGCGCAGCGTGGAGAGGTAGAGCGGGTTGATGTCGGAGGCCACGTACTGCTCGCGCGGGATGAGGCGGCGGGTCAGGTTGCCGGTGCCGGAGCCGATCTCCAGCACCCGCCGGCCGCAGAAGGGGCGCACCACGTCGGCCATCCAGGCGTTGAAGCGGGGCGCCCGGGCCAGCCGCCCCAGGATCTGCGAGCCGTACGCGTCGTCCTGGTAGAGGTGGTCCGACCACCAGAAGCGCAGGATGGCGCCGATGGCCTTCCAGCCGTCCAGCCAGCCGATCTTCTTGCCCTCCTGGTAGGTGCGCCCCGAGTAGGAGATGGGCACCTCGAAGAGGCGCGCCTCCCGCTTGGCCAGCTTGATGGTCAGCTCCGGCTCGAGCCGGAAGTCCTTGGACACCAGCGGGATGGAGCGCAGCAGGTCGGTGCGGACCGCCTTGTAGCAGGTCTCCATGTCGGTGAGGTTCACGTTGGTCACCCAGTTGGTGAGGAACGTGAGGAGCCGGTTGCCCAGCTCGTGGCGGAAGTGGAGCGCGCGCCGGGCCGCCCCGCCGGCGAAGCGGGAGCCGAAGACCGCGTCGGCCCCCTCCTCGGTGAAGACCGGCAGGAAGCGGAGCAGGTCGCGCGGGTGGTACTCGAGGTCGGCGTCGTGGAAGACGGTGATGGCGCCGCTGGCGTGGCGCAGCGCCGTCTGGATGGCGGCCCCCTTGCCGGCGTTGGCGGCGTGCCGGTCGAAGATCCACTCGGCGCGCAGGCCGGGCGCGGCCGGGCGGGCCGCCATGCGGGCCCCGAAGTCGCGCAGGACCTCGGCGGTCCGGTCGGTGGAGCCGTCGTCCACCACCACCACCTGCAGCCGGTCCAGCAGCGGCGAGCCCTCCAGCACGAGGAGCCGCTCCAGCGAGGCGGCCACCAGGTGCTCCTCGTTGTGCACCGGCACGAGGACGGTCAGGGAGGTCATGCGGAGGGAGTTCTACCACCTTCCCGGCGCGGCCCCGGGCCAGAGGCGCGGGCGGCGCGCCGCGCCCCCGGCTACACTCCCCCGGGTGCCCACCCCCAAGCCCGCCACCTTCTCCCGGCTGTGGCCGCTCCTCCGGCTCGAGTGGCCCGCCGTGGCGGGCGGCACCGCGCTCCTGCTGGTGGCCTCGGCGGCGGCGCTGGCCTACCCGCAGGGCATCCGCATCATCGTCGACGGCGCCATCGCCTCCCGCGACGCCTCCGCGGTCCGCGGCGCGGCCCTGCTCATGGGCGCGCTGGCGGTGGTGCAGGGGCTGGCGGTGGGCGGCCGGGCCTGGCTCTTCGCCACCGCGGGGGAGCGGGGCGTGCTGCGGGTGCGCCAGGAGCTCTTCCGCTCGCTGGTGTCGCAGGAGGTGGCCTTCTTCGACGCCCAGCGCACCGGCGACCTCACCTCCCGCCTCGGCTCGGACACCGCCACGCTGCAGGGGCTCCTCTCCTCGCAGCTCTCCATGGGGCTCCGCAACGCGGTGCAGGTGGTCGGCGGCCTGATCCTGCTGGTCCTCACCTCGGCGCGCCTCACGGCGGTCATGCTGGCGGTGGTGCCGGCGGTGGCGCTCGGGGCGGTCTTCTACGGCCGCCGCATCCGCTCGCTGGCCAAGCGCTACCAGGACGCGCTGGCCGACTCGGGCCACGTGGCGGAGGAGGCGCTGTCGGCCATCCGCACGGTGCGCGCCTTCGCCGCGGAGGGCGCGGAGGCCGACCGCTACGGCCGCGAGGTGGAGCACGCCTACCAGCTGGCCCGCCAGCGCATCTCGGCGGCCTCCCTCTTCATGGGCGCGGCCTCGACCGGCGTCTACGCGGCCATCGCGGTGATCCTGGGGTACGGCGGCCTGCTGGTGGCCGAGGGCGCGCTCACCGCCGGCGCGCTGACCGCCTTCCTCGTCTACACCCTCCTCATCGCCATGGGGCTGGGGACGCTGGCCGACATCTGGGCCGAGGCGATGCGCGGCCTGGGCGCGGCGGAGCGGGTCTTCGCCCTCACCGACCGGGTGGCCGCCATGCCCACCGCCGGCGGCCGCCGGCTGGACCGGGTGGCGGGGCGGCTGGCCTTCGAGGCGGTCCACTTCTCCTACCCGTCCCGCCCCGACGTGCCGGTGCTGCGCGGCGTGGACCTGGCGGTGAGCCCGGGCGAGGCGGTGGCGCTGGTGGGCCCATCCGGCGCCGGCAAGTCGACGCTGGGCGCGCTGCTGGTGCGACTCTACGACCCGACCGCCGGGCGCCTCACGCTGGACGGCGCGGACCTGCGCGAGCTCGACCCGGGCTGGCTGCGCCGGCTGGTGGGGGTGGTGTCGCAGGAGCCGGTCCTCTTCTCCACCAGCATCGCCGACAACGTCCGCTACGGCCGGCCGGAGGCGAGCGACGCCGAGGTGCGGGATGCCCTCCGGGCCGCCAACGCCGAGGCCTTCGTGCAGGGCTTCCCGGACGGCCTGGCCACCCGGGTGGGCGAGCGGGGCCAGCAGCTCTCCGGCGGCCAGAAGCAGCGCATCGCCATCGCCCGCGCCCTGCTCAAGGACCCGCGCATCCTGCTCCTCGACGAGGCCACCTCGGCCCTCGACGCCGAGTCGGAGGCGCTGGTGCAGGAGGCGCTCTCGCGGCTCATGGAGGGGCGCACCGCGGTGGTCATCGCCCACCGGCTCTCCACGGTGGTGGGGGCGGATCGCGTCGTGGTGGTGGACGGCGGCCGCATCGTCGAGCAGGGATCCCACCGGGCCCTGCTGGACCAGGCCGGCGCCTACGCGCGCCTGGTGGAGCGGCAGGTGCTGCGGGCCTGAGGGCCCCGGCGGCCGTGCGACGGGGCTCGATCGGGGCCCGGCCCTCCGGTAGAGTGCCCGCCGTTCGAGGGACCGGCCGCCCGTCGGCGGACCAGGCGGGGAGCGCATGACCACCAAGAGACGAGGCATCATCCTGGCCGGCGGCGCGGGGACGCGCCTCTTCCCGGCCACCCTGGCGGTCTCCAAGCAGCTGCTGCCCATCTACGACAAGCCGATGATCTACTACCCGCTCACGGCCCTCATGCTCGCCGGGATCCGGGAGGTGCTGGTCATCTCCACGCCGCAGGACACGCCGCGGTTCCGGCAGCTCCTGGGCGACGGGTCGGCCTGGGGCCTCCGGCTCGAGTACGTCGTGCAGCCCAGCCCGGACGGGCTGGCCCAGGCCTTCATCCTGGGGGCCGACTTCATCGGCGGACGCCCCTCGTCGCTGGTGCTGGGCGACAACATCTTCTTCGGCCACGAGCTGCAGGGGCTGGTGCAGGCGGCCGACGCCCGCCGGGCCGGCGCCACGGTCTTCGCCTACGCGGTCACCGATCCCGAGCGGTACGGCGTGGTGGAGTTCGACGAGGGCAAGAAGGCCATCTCCATCGAGGAGAAGCCCCGCTCGCCCAGATCGCGCTACGCGGTCACCGGCCTCTATTTCTACGACGAGCAGGTGTGCGAGCTGGCCCGCACCATCAGGCCCTCCCCCCGCGGCGAGCTGGAGATCACCGACCTCAACCGGCGCTACCTCGAGGCGGGCGCGCTCCAGGTGGAGATCATGGGGCGCGGCTACGCCTGGCTCGACACCGGCACGCACGAGTCGCTGCTCGACGCCGGCCAGTTCATCGCCACCATCGAGAAGCGGCAGGGGCTGAAGGTGGCCTGCCCGGAGGAGGTGGCCTGGCGCCAGGGCTGGATCGACGACGCCGGGCTGGAGCGCTGCGCCGCGGCGCTGGGCAAGTCCTCCTACGGCGCCTACCTGCGCGGGCTGCTCGAGGGCGGGGTGTACTAGTGGACGTCCGCCCCACCGCCATCCCGGACGTGGTGGTCGTCGAGCCCAGGGTCTTCGGCGACGCCCGCGGCCACTTCTTCGAGAGCTTCAACCGGCGCGCCCTGGAGGCGGCGCTGGGCCGCCCGCTCGACTTCGTGCAGGACAACCAGAGCCTCTCGGCCCGCGGCGTGCTGCGCGGCCTGCACTACCAGCGGCCCCACCCGCAGGGGAAGCTGGTGCGCGTCGTCAGGGGCCAGGTCTACGACGTGGCGGTCGACCTGCGCCGCGCCTCGCCGACCTTCGGGCGCTGGGTGGGCGAGGTGCTCTCGGCCGCCGCCAGGAACCAGCTCTGGATCCCCGAGGGCTTCGCCCACGGCTTCCTGGTCCTCTCCGACGAGGCCGAGTTCCTCTACAAGACCACCGACTACTACCACCCGGAGACGGAGCGCTGCATCCGCTGGGACGACCCCACCCTGGCCATCCGCTGGCCGGACGCGGGCGTGCCGCCGGCGGTCTCCGGCAAGGACGCCCGCGGGCTCTCCCTCTCCGAGGCGCCCACCTTCTGACCCCCGACCCGGAGCCCTCGACATGAACGTCCTCCTCACCGGCGGCGCCGGCTTCATCGGCTCCAACCTGGTCCGGCTCCTGCTGGCCGAGCGGCCCGGCTGGCGCCTGGTGGTCCTCGACAAGCTCACCTACGCCGGCAACGCCGAGAACCTGGCCGAGCTCGAGGGCCACCCGCGCTACCGCTTCGTGCGCGGCGACATCTGCAACGGCGAGCTCGTGGCGGAGGTGATGCGCAGCGAGCGCATCGACGCGGTCATGCACCTGGCCGCCGAGAGCCACGTGGACCGCTCCATCCTCGCCCCGGCGGTCTTCATCGACACCAACGTGCGCGGCACCCAGGTGCTCCTGGAGGCGGCCCGCGAGCTCGGCGTGCAGCGCTTCCTGCACGTCTCCACCGACGAGGTCTACGGCTCGCTCGGCCCCACCGGCCTCTTCACCGAGCTGACGCCGCTCGACCCCTCCTCGCCCTACTCGGCCTCCAAGGCCTCGAGCGACCTGCTGGCGCTGGCCTACGCCCACACCTTCGCGCTGCCGGTGGTGGTGACCCGCTGCTCCAACAACTACGGCCCCTTCCAGTTCCCCGAGAAGCTCATCCCGCTCATGATCGCCAACGCGGTGCGCGACCGGCCGCTGCCGGTCTACGGCGACGGCATGAACGTGCGTGACTGGATCCACGTGGAGGACCACTGCCGCGGCCTGCTGGCGGCGCTCGAGCTCGGCGAGCCCGGGCAGGTCTACAACTTCGGCGCCTCCAGCGAGCGGCACAACCTCGACATCGTGCGGCAGGTGCTGAAGCTGCTGGGCAAGCCGGAGTCGCTCATCACCTACGTGAAGGACCGGCTCGGCCACGACCGGCGCTACGCCATCGACTCCTCCAAGGCCCAGGCCAGGCTGGGCTGGGCGCCGCGCCACCGGTTCGAGGCGGCGCTGGGCGAGACGGTCGCGTGGTACGTGGAGCACCGGGCCTGGTGGGAGCGCATCCTCACCGGCGAGTACCTCAAGTACTACGAGCAGCAGTACGGGGCGCGGCGGTGAGGATCGCGGTCACCGGCGCCAACGGGCTGCTGGGCGGCGAGGCGGTGCGGCTCCTCGGCGAGGCGGGCGGGCACGCCGTGCACGCCCTCGGCCGCGGCCCCTGCCGCCTGCCGGCCGGGCCGTACTCCTACGGCTCCGCCGAGCTCGGCTCGGGCGAGCTCGAGGCGGCCCTGCAGGCCTTCCGGCCGACGCACGTCCTCCACTGCGGCGCCGCCACCGACGTGGACGGCTGCGAGCGGGACCCCCTCATGGCCTGGCGCGCCAACGTGGACGGCACGGCCGAGGTGGCGCGGGCCTGCCGGGCCCTCGGGGCGCGGCTGGTGGCGGTCTCGACCGACTACGTCTTCGACGGCGAGGCCGGCCCGTACGCCGAGGAGGACGCGCCCAACCCGCGCGGCGCCTACGCCAGGAGCAAGCGTTGCGGCGAGGAGGCGGCGCTGCTGCTGGCGCCGGGCTGCGCCGTGGCCCGGGTGGCGGTGGTCTACAGCGGCCGGCCCGGGGCCAAGGCCACCTTCGCCAGCCAGGTGGTGGAGAAGCTCTCCCGCGGCGAGCCGGTCCGGGCCTTCTCCGACCAGCGCGTCTCCACGACCCTGGCGGCCAGCGGCGCCGCCATGTGCCTGGAGCTGCTGCTGGAGACCGCCTACGCCGGCGTGCTCCACGTCAGCGACGCCGCCGTGCTGGACCGGGTGGCCTTCGCGGCCGCCGTGGCGCGCCGCTTCGGCCTGGCCGGCCAGATCATCCCGGTCCGGACCGCCGAGGTGCAGCTGCCGGCGCCCCGGCCGCTGCGCGCCGGCCTCAAGGTGGCGCGGGCCGCGGCGCTGCTGCGGAACAAGCCGCTGTCGCTGGAGGCCGCGCTGGACCGCTTCCACGCGGAGTGGCAGGCGCGGCGCGCGGCGCCCTGAGCCCGGGGAGGCGGGGCTCGCCGCGGCGGCGGGCCGGCCGCGGCCCTCAGGGCCAGGCGCGCATCGTCACGAAGTAGGCCACCCCGCCCTTCTCGGCGGTCACCTGGTGGACGATGCGCTGCGTCTTGTCGATGGTCAGGCGCGACATCGTGTTGCGCTGGGCCAGCGCCACCTCGAAGGTGACGGTCTCGCCGCGCACCGCCTCGATGGTCAGGCCGACGTGCTCGCCGTTGGGCAGCTCGACGAACTCCGTCTTCTTGCCGACCATGGAGAGCTGCTCCTCCTTGACCTCGTCCCACTTCAGGTAGGCCAGCTTGCCGAGCTGCTTGCGCAGGTCGTCGAGCTTGGGGTCGATGCGGGCGGGCCCCTTGCGCGAGCCCCGGATGACGCGCACGCGGATGGGGAGGCCCGGGGCGCCCTGCGGAGCCTGGACGGCCGCGGGCGGCGGCGGCGCGGGGGGCGCCGGCACTGGCGCCGGGCGCTCGCCGCACGCCAGCAGTCCGGCGGCGCAGAGGGCCGGGCCGACCAGGAGGAGGCGCTTCATGTGGAGTCCCTCGGGCTCACGTCGGGTTGTCGTCGTCGTCGATGAGCACCACCGGCCCGTCGCTCGACTGGATGATGGTGGTGGCGCCCTCGGCGCTCACCTCGAGCGGGCTGGCGTCGGCCAGGTCCGCCGTCGACCCGGTCCGAAGGTACAGGACGGTCACCATGACCGCCAGCACCGGCACGAGCGCCCCGCCGATGAGGAGCCGGGGGTGGAGCCGGACGGCGCGGCGGGCCCGCTCCAGCCAGGGCGCGCGGCGGGTGGCGGCCACCCGGTCCATGACGCCGTCCACGAAGGGGGCGAAGTCGCGGCGGGCCGCGGCCGCCGCCAGCGCCTCCGAGACCAGCCCCTCGGTGATGGCCAGCTCGGCGGCCCACCGGCGGCACGCCTCGCACCCGGCCATGTGGGCGCCCAGCGCCTCGGCGTCTGCGGCGGAGAGCTCGCCCTGGCGGGCTCCGATGAACGGCATGTAGCGGGCGCAGTCGGTCATGGTCTCACGAGGCTCAGGCCTCGCCTCCTCCATCCTCAACGCGCAGCCCGGCATACTCTGCCAGCGCCGCCTGCATCTTCTTCCGCGCGTGGAAGAGGCGGCTCATGACGGTGCCCTTCTGCAGCCCGAGCCGCGCCGCCAGCTCCTCGTAGGAGAGCCCCTCCAGCTCGCGCAGCACCAGGATCTCGCGGTGGATGACCGGCAGGCTCGCCAGCGCCGCCGTGAGCTGGCCCGCCAGCTCCTTGCGCAGGACGTTGTCGCGCGGGTCCTGCCCGAGCGAGGTGGAGAGGATCCCCTCGCCCATCCCGCCCAGATCGGCCTCGCGCAGGTCGTCGATGTCGTCCTTCTGGCTCTTGCGCTCCTTGCGCACCGAGTCGATGGCCAGGTGCGAGGCGATGCGGAAGATCCAGGTGGAGAAGGCCGAGTCGCCCTTGAACTCCGGCAGGTGCCGGTGGACGCGGACGAAGGCCTCCTGGGCGACGTCCCAGGCCTGATCCGGATCCTTCACGATGCCCAGCGCCACGGCGTAGACCTTCCTCTGGTAGCGGACGACGAGCGCCTTGAAGGCTCCGGCGTCGCCGGCCCGGGCTGACTCGACCAGGGTGAGGTCATCCGCTTCCATGGGGTAGACGGGCGAAAGGTCCCGCGAATTCATCGCGGGTCGGGACTGTTTACCACACGCGACCTCCCCAGGCGGGGTGGCCCCGGGGCCAGAACGATCTTACGATGGCTACCTCCTCGATGAGCGCAGCCTCCCTCGACATCGCGCGCCTGCTCGAGCTGGCGAAACGGCGGCGCCAGCACGTGATTCTGGCCGCCGCCGGGGCCGCCACGCTCGCGCTGGTGCTCGCCGTCCTCCTCCTGGGGGCCGCCGCCGTGGCCCTGGGCGTCCGTACAGTGCCGGTCCGATGGGGCGTCGCGGCCGCGGCGGGGCTCGCCGTGGGCGCCGTGCTCGCCTGGGCCTGGCGCGCCCTGCGGCGCGGGGCCTGGACGCCGGAGGGGGTGGCGCGGACCGTCGCGGACGGCTCCCCGGCCCTCCGCTCGGATCTGGTCTCGGCCGTCGAGCTGACCCGGGCGCGGGGGGGGCTGGCCGCCTCCGGCGCCGTCTCGCTGGCCCTCCTCGACGCCCACGTGGCGCGGACGGCCGAGGCGGCGAAGGGGCTCGATCTCACCGCCGCCATCCCCTCGCGCCCGGCGCGCCGGGCCGGCCTCGCCCTGGCCGGCGTGCTGGGCGTCCACCTCGTCGCCTTCCTCGTCGGCGGGGGCGCGCTGGGGCGGGCCTGGGCCCGGGTGCTGGCCGGGGATCCGGCCGCCGCGGCGGGGCCGTCGCTCGACCCCATCACCGGCGACATCGAGCTCACCTACCGCTTCCCGGCCTACACCCGGCGCGAGCCGCGCACCGTCTCGGGCACGGGCGGCGAGATCCGGGCGCCCAAGGGGACCGAGGTCGCCCTGAAGACCCGGGCCGACCGGCCGGTCGAGGCGGCCGAGCTGGAGGTGGCGCCGCCGGCGCCCGCCGCGCCGTCGTCACCGTCGGTGAAGTCAGGCTCCCCGGAGCCCCCGCGCCGCCTCGGGCTCGCCGTGAGCGGCGGCCGCGACCTCTCCGGCACCCTCCAGGTGCTCGACGGCGGCACCTACCGCTTCCGCTTCCGCACCGCCGCCGGCCGCACCGTGGCCGAGGGGCCGCCCATCCCCATCGTGGTGGAGCCGGACGCCTTCCCCACCGTCCGCATCACCTCGCCCGCCGCCGAGCTGGAGGTGCAGCCGGACGCCGTGGTGCGCGTCGACTGGCAGGCCGAGGACGACTACGGCCTGGCCGGGCTCGACCTGGTGACCCGCGGCCCGGGTGGCGCAGAGCGGCGCCGGCCCCTGCGCGCCCTGACCGGCCTGCGCCACGACTCGGGGAGCTTCGAGCTGCCGCTGGCGGCCGAGCGGCTGGGCGAGGGGGAGCGGCTCCTCTACTGGCTGGAGGTGCGCGACGACGACACCATCTCCGGCCCGAAGAAGGGGGCCTCGGCCACGCAGGCGGTGAAGATCTACAGCGAGGCGGAGCACCGCCGGAAGGCGATGGAGGCCGCCCGGGCGGCCTGGGAGGAGCTGGTGGCGCTGCTG
>JAJYAW010000401.1 GCA_021779335.1 Myxococcales bacterium
GCCGGTGCAGGACGTGCTCGGCCTCGGCAGCGAGGCGCGCCTGAACCGGCCCGGGGCCACCTCGGGGAACTGGCGCTGGCGGCTCCGGCCTGGGCAGCTCACCCCCGCGCTCGCGGCGCGGCTGGGAGGGCTCGCCGCCCTCTTCGACCGGGCCTGAGGCGCGGCGCGCCGCCCCGGCCCGGCGCCGGCGGTCCGCGGCCAGCCGCCGGTCCGCTCACCCCTCGCGCCGGAGCTCGAACCAGTAGAAGCCGTACCCTCCGAGCGTCAGGACGTACGGCCGCGCCCCGATGACGGGGAAGGGCGTGTAGCCGAGCATCTCGATCGGCGTCAGCCCCTCGAACTGGGCCAGCTCGAGCTCCGCGGGTTGCGCGTGGCGGGACAGGTTGGCCACGCAGAGGATGGTGTCGGTCTCCCACTGGCGGGCGAACGCCAGGATCTTCCGGTTGGCGACCGGGAGGAACTCGATCGACCCGCGCCCGAAGACCCGGAACTGCTTGCGCAGCCGGATCATGTTCCTCATCCAGTGGAGCAGCGAGGAGCGGTCCTTGAGCTGCGCCTCCACGTTGACGGCCGGCGCGCCGTAGACCGGGTCCGCGACCGGGAGCGAGTAGAGCGCCTCGGGCGGCCGGCTCGAGAAGCCGGCGCTGGGATCCCCGCTCCACTGCATGGGCGTCCGCACCCCGTCGCGGTCCGGCCGGCGCACGTCGTCCCCCATGCCGATCTCGTCGCCGTAGTAGACGACGGGCGTCCCCGGGAGCGAGAAGAGCAGGCCGACGAGCAGCTCGATGCGCCGCAGGCCGTTCTCCACCAGCGGCGCCAGGCGGCGGCGGATGCCGACGTTGACCCGGGCCCTGGGGTCCGGGGCGTAGGCCAGGTTCATGTAGGCCCGCTCGTCCTCGCTCACCATCTCCAGCGTCAGCTCGTCGTGGTTGCGCAGGAAGATCGCCCACTGGCACGAGGGCGGGATGGCGGGGGTCCGCCGCAGGATGTCGACGATGGGCTCGGCGCTCTCCCGGCGCAGCGCCATGAAGATGCGCGGCATGACCGGGAAGTGGAACGCCATGTGGCACTCGTCGCCGTCGCCGAAGTAGGGGCGCACGTCCTCGGGCCACTGGTTGGCCTCGGCCAGCAGCATGCGCCCGGGCGCGTGGCGGTCGATGAAGGCGCGCAGGCGGCGGATGACGGCGTGCGTCTCGGGGAGGTTCTCGCAGGACGTCCCGTCCCGCTCCACCAGGTAGGGGATGGCGTCCAGCCGGAACCCGTCCACGCCCAGGTCGAGCCAGAAGCGCATCACCTCCTCGATCTCCTCGACGACGCGGGGGTTGTCGAAGTTGAGGTCGGGCTGGTGGCTGAAGAAGCGGTGCCAGTAGAAGGCGCCGGCCACCTCGTCCCAGGTCCAGTTCGACCGCTCCGTGTCGGTGAAGATGATGCGGGCCCCCGCGTACCTCTGGTCCGTGTCGCTCCAGACGTAGTACTCGCGCTCGGGCGAGCCGGGCGGCGCGAGGCGCGCCCGCTGGAACCAGGGGTGCTGGTCCGAGGTGTGGTTGACCACGAGCTCGACCAGCACGGCGATGTCCCGCCGGTGGGCCTCCTCGAGGAACAGGCGGAAGTCGTCCAGCGTCCCGTAGGCTGGGTGGACGCCGCGGTAGTCGGCGATGTCGTAGCCGTCGTCGCGCAGGGGAGACGGGAAGAACGGGAGCAGCCAGAGGCAGGTGACGCCCAGCGTCTCCAGGTAGTCGAGCTTCTCCGTCAGCCCCTGGAAGTCGCCGACGCCGTCGCCGTTCCCGTCGTAGAAGGCCTTGACGTGCGTCTCGTAGATGACCGCGTCCTTGAACCAGAGGGGATCGAGCGCTGCCCTGACCGTCATCGCTGGCCTCCGGTGCGTCGATGCGCCTCCCCGCCCACGGCCACATCCTAGCGGTCGATCCCTCGTGGTGCCCGATCCCCGGCCCGTGGGCCTCGGCGGTGAGGGGCCTGGAGGCCAGGCCGGCGCGGCGGCGGCGGAGCCCGGCGGCCGCCCCCACGTCGGCCTACCATCAGCGAGGAAATTGAGTCTAGATGTCGCTTCAACACCCTCGCCTGGAGCCGACATGATCCGCCGCAGCATCCTCGCCCTCGCCCTCCTCCTCGCCCTCCCCGCCCGGGCGCTGGCCCCCGCGAGGACGCTCACCGTCGCCGCGGCCGCCAACCTCAGGGCCGCCGCCGAGGAGCTCAAGCAGGGCTTCGAGGCCGAGCAGCCCGGCGTCGAGGTGGCGCTGACGCTGGGCGCCTCCGGCACCTTCTTCGCCCAGCTCCGGAACGGCGCCCCGTTCGACGTGTTCCTCTCGGCGGACCGGGAGTACCCGGCCCGGCTGGTGGCGGCGCGGCTGGGCGCGGCGGCCGACGAGCGCACCTACGCCTTCGGCAAGCTGGTGGCCTGGCTCCCTCCGGGCTCGACGCTCGACCTCGAGCGGCGCGGGCTGGCGGCGCTGGCGGATCCGGCCGTGAAGCGGATCGCCATCGCCAACCCGGCCGTGGCCCCCTTCGGTCGGGCCACCGAGGCGGCCTTCAGGGCCGCCGGCGTCGAGCAGGCCGTGAAGGAGAAGCTCGTGCTCGGCACCAGCGTGGCCCAGGCGGCCCAGTTCGCCACCACCGGCGCGGCCGACGTGGCCTTCCTCCCCGCCTCGCTCACCGCCGGGGAGGAGCTCTCGCGGGGGCGGTCCGTCCCGGTGCCCGAGGCGCTCTACCCGAGGATCGAGCAGTCGGGGCTCGTCCTCTCCGCCGCCAGGGACCCGGCGCTGGCCCGCGCCTTCCTCGCCTTCGTCACCGGCGCGAAGGGGCGCGCCATCCTGGCCCGGTGCGGCTACGGGCTCCCATAGCGCCGTGGACGTCGCCGCCCTCCTCCTCTCGGCGCAGCTCGCCGGCCTGACCACGGCCGCCCTGCTCGTGCTCGGGCTCCCCATCGCCTGGTGGCTCGTCACCACCCGCTGGCGGGCCAAGTTCCTGGTGGAGGCGGTGGTGGCGCTGCCGCTGGTCCTGCCGCCCACCGTGCTCGGCTTCTACCTGCTGACCGGCCTCGGCCCGCGCAGCCCGCTGGGCCAGGCCTTCCAGGCCGTGGCCGGGCACCCGTTCCCCTTCTCCTTCGCCGGCCTGCTGGTGGCCTCGGTGCTCTACAGCCTCCCCTTCGCCGTCCAGCCCTTCGCCGGGGCGCTGGCGGGGGTGGATCGGCGGCTCGTCGAGGCCTCGCACACGCTCGGGGTCTCGTCGCTGGCCACCTTCTTCAAGGTCACGCTCCCCCTGGCCTGGCCCGGCGTGCTGGCCGGAGCGGTGCTGACCTTCGCCCACACGCTCGGCGAGTTCGGCGTGGTGCTGATGGTCGGCGGCGACATCCCCGGGCGGACCCGCACGCTCTCGGTCGCCATCTTCGACCACGTCGAGGCGCTCGAGTACGGGGCGGCCCACCGCACCGCCGGGCTCCTGCTGGCCGTTTCCTTCGGCGTCCTGGCCTTCGTCTACGC
>JAJYAW010000402.1 GCA_021779335.1 Myxococcales bacterium
GACGCCCACCCTGACCCACGCCGGCGCCGTCCGCCCACCGCGGCGCCGTCCGCCCACCCGGCCCGCGGGCGATCCGGTCCGCGAGGCCGGCGGCCGCAGCGGACCCTGGGTCCCCGGCGGGCGCGGCCATCAGGCCGGATTCAGGGGCCCGGCGCTGGCGCGAGGATTGAAACTCGCAACCTCGACGACCTGGCGCATAATCGGCCCGGGCCGGTCACGGTCCTCAGCCGGGCAGCACCGCCCGGCCAGGGGCGTGATGGCGGGGGCGGTCGAGGAGAAGGAATGTCCAAGGAGCGTCGCGCCCACCCCAGGTTCCCACTCGTCCTGACGGTCCAGTACCTGGACGCCGAGGCGGTGCTCGACTACACGGAGAACCTCTCCGCCAGCGGGCTCTTCGTGCGCACCGAGCGGGTCTTCGCGCCCGGCGAGCGGACCACGCTGGTGGTCTCCTTCCCGCAGCTGCTCGAGCCGGTCGAGCTCGTCGTCGAGGTGGTGCGCCAGCGGGACGGGGAGCCGTCCACCCCCGGCGGCGTGGCGGTGCGCGTGCCCGACGACCTGCCGGACCACCGGGCCAAGCTCGCCGAGGTGGCCCGCCGCATCGCCACCGCGGCCCGCCTGCCGGAGCCGAACTACCGCATCCTGCTCGTCGAGGACAACTCGCTGGTGGCGCAGATGTACGCCGCCGCGCTGCGCCGCCTCTCCGACACCGACAAGATCCCGGGGCTGGGCGTGGAGGTGTGCAACGACGGCGCCGCCGCCTGGGACCGGCTCCTCCGCAAGCCCGCCATCGACCTGCTCATCACCGACGTCTTCATGCCCATCCTCTCCGGGGTGGACCTCATCGAGCGGCTGCGCGCCGAGCCGGCCATGGAGCACCTGCCGGTGGTGGTCATCACCTCGGGCGGCGAGAAGGAGCGGGCCGAGCTGGCCGCGCTGGGCGTGACGCTCTACCTCCACAAGCCGGTCAAGTATCCGGACCTGGCCGACACCGTCCGCTTCCTCCTCCGGGCGCGCCAGGGCAAGGTGACCTCGCCGCCGAAGGCGGCCGTGGCCCCCCCCTCCGAGCCCAACCCCAAGGCCTTGACGGATGTGCCCCCGGTTGGCAGCGTTCCCACCACGAAGAAGCCGGCGCCCCGCGGGTGACGAACGGGAAGGTGCCGCCGCGCATCCGGCGCGCGGGGCGCGGAGAGGTCCGCGTCCTCGTCATCGACCACCCGCAGAAGCGCAACGCCCTCGACTTCCGCGCCCTCGACGAGCTCGAGGCGGAGTGCCAGGCGGCGGCGGCCGACGGGGTGCGCTGCCTGGTGCTGCGCGGCGCCGGGGACGAGGCCTTCTCCTCCGGGTTCGACCTGGCCGAGATGGGGGGCGTCAACGCCCGCGGCGAGCGGCCCGACGAGGCGGTGGAGCGGGCCGCCGACGCGCTCGGGGCGGTCGGCTGCCCCACCGTGGCCTTCCTGAACGGCTCGGCCTACGGCGGCGGCTGCGAGCTGGCGGCCACCTGCGACCTCCGCGTGGCGCGCGAGGGGGTCTCGCTCGGCCTCCCGCCGGCCAAGCTGGGCGTGGTCTACCCGGAGGGCGGGCTGCGCCGCTTCCTGCAGCTCGTGGGCGGGGCCCGCACCCGCGAGCTCTTCTTCCTGGGCCGGCCCGTGGACGCCCACACGGCGCACGCCTGGGGGCTGGTCAACCGGCTGGTGCCGGCCGAGGGCGCCGAGGGGGCGGCGCTGGCGCTGGCGGAGGAGATCGCCCGAAACGCGCCGCTGGCGGTGCAGGGGATGAAGCGGATCCTGCGGCTCCTGGAGGCCTCGCACGAGCGCGGCCTGTCGCCGGAGGAGCGCCAGGAGATCGCCAGGCTGCGCCGCCGCGCCTTCGAGAGCCAGGACATCCTGGAGGGCCGGGCGGCCTTCGCCGAGCGGCGCCCGCCGAGGTTCCAGGGGCGCTGAGCGCGCCGGGCGCACCCGGGTTCAGGGCAGCAGCAGGAACGCGGCGGCCATCACCAGCGTGGCCGGCAGCGCCCCCGCCAGCAGGCGCGCCGGGCTCACGCCGTCCGGGAAGTGGTGCGCCAGGGACGACTGGCCCGCCGGGTTGGGCGCGTTGGCGATGACGGTGAGGCCGCCGCCGGTGACCGCCCCCGCCACCACCGCGTACTGCAGCGCCGGCGAGAAGCCCGGCACCAGCGAGGCCAGGTAGGTGATGGCGGCGTTGTCGTTGAAGGCCGTCAGCAGCGTGGCGCCCAGGAAGAGCGGCAGCGCCGGGAGGTGCGACAGCAGCGGCTGGATCCACCACTGCTGCCCGGCCCCGTGCACCACCAGCCCGGCCAGGAAGAAGCCGACCAGCAGGGGGGGCCGCAGGTCGAGCTGCCGCTGGTGGGGCCGCGTGGCGGCGTGGAAGGCCAGGAAGAAGAGGAACCCGCCGACGAAGACCGCCGGCGTGCGGGCCGAGGCCACCGTGAGCCCCAGGAAGCCCAGGTGCACGCCCACGATCCAGGCGGGCACGGCCGGCCCCGCGGCGGCGCCGTCGCGCCCCGCTGCGCCGAGCGCGACGAGCTCGCGCCGGAAGGCCGCCAGGTAGGCGAGGTTGGCCACCGCGATCCCCACCGCCGCCTTCCAGCCGAGGTGGGTCAGCATGAAGGGGGTGTCCCAGCCCCAGCGGGCCGCCACCATGAGCACCGGCGGCGCCGCGAAGCTGGTCAGCGTCCCGCCCACCGAGACGTCCACGAAGAGGAGCCCGAGGGTGGCGTAGCGCAGCGCCGGGCCAGGGGCGCGGGCCAGGACCCGCCGGGACAGCAGGGCGGCGCAGATCACCATGGCGGCCGGCTCGGTGATGAGCGAGCCGAGCAGCGGGCCGAGGGTCAGGGTGGCCAGCCACCACGCCAGCGGCGTGCCACCGCCCAGCCCGGCCGCCGCGCCCACCACCTGCTCGGCGAAGGTCAGCACGGGGCGCGTCGAGGCCACCGCCATGATGACCACCACGAAGAGCGGCTCGGCGAAGTGGAGGCTCCCCAGGAACGCCTCCGCGCCGCGCGGGCCGAGGGCGAAGGCCAGCACCACCAGCAGCGGGACGGCCCAGAGGCCGAAGACCGCCTCGATCTCGCCGAGGAAGTGGAGCAGCTCGACGGCCGCGCTGTGGGCGTCGGCGCCGCGCTCCCGCGCCAGCCGGTGGCGCAGCCGGTGCGAGGCGGCCAGCAGGGTCGGCGCCAGGAAGGTGTGGAGGATGGCCAGCAGGAAGAGGCCGGTGGCCACCAGGTCGAGCGGCTCCTGGGCCGCGCGGTGCCGCAGCGTCTCGAGGACGCCGAGGCCGGCCTCGCCCGCGTAGGCGTCGAGCGGGAGCGGGAAGGAGGGGGGGCTCATGGGCGCCGGGGGGCCGGGCAGGGGACTCAGCGCCAGAGCCGGCCGAGCAGGAGCCCGGCCAGCAGGCCGCCGGCCAGCGCCCCGGCGCCGAGGAGGAGCGCCAGCCGGAGGCGCGCCGCGCGCGCGGCCGGGGGCGCGGCGGTCA
>JAJYAW010000403.1 GCA_021779335.1 Myxococcales bacterium
TGGTCACCACGGCGGGCGCCAGCACCCGCACCCGGCCCCAGGCGTAGCCCTCGCAGGGCACGCCGCCGGCCGAACGGCCCGAGAAGCGCAGCGCCGCGCTGCCGGACGCCTCCACCGGGCGCAGCGCCTCCCACCGCTCGGCCGCGCAGTCGCTCCCGGAGGAGACGCGGACGCCGTCCACCTCGGCGTGCGCGCCGGGGACGGCCAGCATGGCGGCCACGGCCGACCGCGGGTCGGCGGCGGCGAGGAGGAGCGGGAGGAGGGCGGAGAGGGCGGGCATGGGGACCTGTCAGCGCATCGTGGTCAGCTTCTGGAGCATCTGGTCGGCCGTGGTGATGACCTTGGAGTTGAGCTCGTAGGCGCGCTGGACGGCGATCATGCTGATCATCTCGTCCACGGCCTTCACGTTGGCCCCCTCCAGGTAGCCCTGGGAGATGGTCCCGCTGCCCTGCTCGCCGGGCCGGACGGTGATGGCCTCGCCGCTGCCCACGGTCTGGACGTAGAAGTTGCCGCCGACCGACTCGAGGCCGGCCGGGTTGGGGAAGGTCGCCAGGTCGAGCCGGCCGATCTCCCTGGGCGTGCTGCTGCCGGAGACCGTGGCGAAGAGCGTGCCGTCCGGGTTCACGGCCACGTCGACGGTCTCGGCCGGCATCGTGATGCCGGGCTCGAGGAGCTCGCCGCTCTGGGTCACCAGCCGGCCGGTGGCGTCGACCTTGAGGTTGCCGGCCCTGGTGTAGGCGAGGGTGCCATCGGGCCGCTGCACCCGGAAGAAGCCCTGGCCCTGGATGGCGAGGTCGAGCTTGTTGTTGGTGGCCTGCATGTCCCCCTGCGTCCAGTCGCGGCTCGTCGATCCCGCGCCCACGCCGAGGCCGACCTGGAGCGGCGCCGGGGGGGTGCCGCCGCGCGGATCCGGAGCGGCCGCGCCGCGGATGGTCTCCGACATGAGATCCTCGAACTCGGCCCGCACCCGCTTGAAGCCGGTCGTGCCGGTGTTGGCCAGGTTGTTGGCGATGACGTCCATCTGGAGGGTGTTGGCCTCCATCCCGGTGGCGGCGGTGTAGAGGGAGCGGAGCATGGCGTTCGGGTCCTCTCGCTAGCGGGTGCGGCCCAGCTCGGTGGCGCGCGAGTCGAGCTGGCGGTAGGTCTGGATGGCCTGCATGGAGGTGTCGTAGCTGCGCTGCGCCGAGACCATGGCGAGCGTGGCCTCGAGGGCGGTGGAGTTCCCCAGCTCCACCTCGCCGCTGCGCACCGAGGCGTCGACCAGGATGGCCCGGCCGCCTTCCGCCGGCGCCAGGAGCGTGGGGCCGACCCGCTCGACCGGGCCGTCCAGCCGGAACCGGGCGAGGTGGCCCAGGTCGATGTCCCCGGCGTGGACCCGGCCGTGCTCGTCCACGGAGGGGTTGAGGTCGGGCGGGACGGCGATGGGCTGGCCGGAGGTGTCGAGGACGAGCTTGCCCGCGCCAGAAACGAGGCGCCGGTCGGCGTCGAGCGTCAAGCGGCCGTCGCGGGTGTAGGCGGTCGAGCCGTCAGGTTGCTGGACGCCCAGGAACGCGCCGTCGCCCGGGAGGACGTCCAGGGCGTTGCCCGTCCGGGCGGTGGGCCCGGCCCGGAGGTCGAAGGCGGTGGCCACGGCGGCCGCATATTGCTTGTCCTGGGCGCCGCTGGGGGCCATGAAGGTCTCGAAGGCAGGCCTGGAGGCCTTGAAGCCCGGGGTCTGGGCGTTGGCCAGGTTGTCGGCGATGGAGTCGAGCTGTTCGCTCCGTGCCACCGCGCCGCACATGCTGATGTAGATGCCGTCCGCCATTGGGCTGTCTCCACCGGGGGGCTTGAGCAAGGAGCGGGCCAGGCGCGCCGGGCCCGGTCTTGGCCCCGCTCTTGCGTCACGGAGCACGGGGCGGCCCCGGCGCTGTCCCGCCCCCCGGGGCTTCTCATGGCGCGAGGAGCGTGCCGAAATGGGTGACGTGGAACCGAAGACTCGCCTCGACAAGCTGGTGCAGGTCCGCGAGCGCGGCGAGGACGCCGCGCTGGAGAACCTGGCCCGCGCCCAGTCGAGCCTCGGCCGCGCCACGGAGCGGCTCGTCGGGACGCGCCAGGCCGCGCGCTCCGACGGCCGCGGCCGTGGGTCGGCGGAGCTCTGGATGGTGGAGGAGCTGGCCCACGTGCGGGCGCTCCAGGACGTCCGCACGGCCGAGCGCGAGGTGACCGCCGCGCTGCAGAAGGAGCAGGCGGCCCGGGTCGGCTACACCGCCGCCCACCGCGACGCCGAGGTGGCCCGGCGGGTCCAGGAGAAGAAGCGTGCCGAGATCCGGGACGAGCGGGAGAAGCGGGAGCAGAAGGCGTTCGACGAGCTCGCCACCCTCCGCTTCAACGCGCGGGGCGCCCGGCCGTAGGCGCCGGCGGCCGTCCCCGTGGTAGATGGGGCCGGACCCGATGCCCCCAGCGCCTCCTCCGCCCGCCCCGCCCGCCCACCGGGCGCGCTGCCCGCGCTGCCGGCGGCCCGCGCGGGCCTGCTGGTGCCCGCACCTCAGGCCGGTGGAGAGCGCCACCCGGACCTGCATCCTGCAGCACCTGCGCGAGCGCAAGACGGCCATCGGGACGGCCCGCATGGCCCACCTCTCCCTGCCCAACTCCGAGCTCCACCTGGGCGTCTCGTTCGTCGACCACCCGCGCGTGCGCGAGCTCGCCGCCGCCGAGGGGACGGCGCTGCTCTTCCCGGGGGCGGGGGCGGTCGATCCGGCCAGCCTGCGCGGCCGGCCGCCCCGGGCCGTCATCGTGGTGGACGGGACCTGGTCGCAGGCGCGAAAGGTGATCAAGCTGAACCCGTTCCTGCAGGCGCTGCCGCGCATCGGCCTGACGCCGCCGCGCCCCAGCAACTACCGGATCCGGGCCGAGCCCTCGGCCGAGTGCGTCTCCACCATCGAGGCGGTGGTCCACCTGCTCGGCGAGCTGGAGGGGGCCCCGGAGCGGTTCCAGCCTATCCTGCTGGCGTTCGACCGCATGGTCGACCTGCAGCTCGCCGAGCGCGCGGCGCGCGGCGGCCCGCCGCGCCGGATCGTGCGGCGGGGGGAGCGGCGCCCGCGCGTGGACGTCGCCGTGGCCGCGCTGCGGGCCCGGCCGGCCGACGTGGTGGCGCTCTACGCGGAGGCCAACGCCTGGGCCACCGGCACCGGGCCGGAGGGCGAGCCGGAGCTCGTGCAGCTCGTGGCGGTCCGGCCCTCGACCGGGGCGCGCTTCGAGGCCGTGGTGGCGCCGCGCCGTCCGCTCGGTCCCGGGGTGGCCGCGCACCTCGAGCTGCCCGAGGGGCGGCTCGAGGCCGGCGAGCCGGTCCAGGCGGCGCTGGCCCGCTTCCAGGCGTTCCTCCGCCCCGGCGACCTCTTCTGCGGCTGGGGCCCGTACGCCCACGGCCTGCTCCGCGCCGAGGGGGGGCCGGAGCGCGACTTCGCGGACCTGCGGCTCGCCTGCGCCCGCGTGCTCGGGCGGCGGCCCGG
>JAJYAW010000404.1 GCA_021779335.1 Myxococcales bacterium
CGGGCCCGCCGAGCCGCAGCGAGTGGACCTGCACCAGGCGCGGCTCGCGGTCCACCACCTCGCCGGCGCGGGCCGCCTGGTGGAGCCGCCGGCCGCCCACCCGCACCGCCGAGTACATGGGCGGCAGCTGGCGCAGCGCGCCGGTGAGCGCGGGCAGCGCGGCCCGCACCGCCTCCTCGGTGAGCCCGGCGGCGTCGCCGCGCTCCGTCACCTGGCCGGTGGCGTCCTCGGTGTCGGTGGCGGCGCCGAAGGCCACCGTGGCCTGGTAGGCCTTGTCCCCCTCGGTGAGCCAGCGCTGCACCTTGAGGGCGTCGCCCAGGCAGACGGCCAGCAGGCCGGTGGCGGCCGGGTCGAGGGTGCCGGTGTGGCCGGCGGCGGTCGTGCCGAGCGCGCGGCGCACCCGCAGCACCACGTCGTGCGAGGTGGGGCCGGCCGGCTTGTCGACGAGGAGGACGCCGTGCAAGCGCTACCCCTTCTTCCCGTCGGCCTCTTCCCTCTCGGCGAGCGTCATGGCGTCGCGCGCCCGCGCCTCGCGGAGCAGCCGGTCGATCCGGTCGCCGCGCTCCACCGACTCGTCGAACACGATGGTCAGGTGCGGCACCCAGCGGAGCTTGAGGTGGCGCGCCACCTCGCCCTGCAGGTAGGCGGTGGCGGCCTTGAGCCCCTGCAGCGTGGACTCCTTCTGGGCCTCGTCGCCGAGGATGGAGACGTAGGCGGTCACGTCGCGCAGGTCGGGGGCCATCTTGGCGCCGGTCACCGTCACCAGCGCGGTGATACGCGGGTCCTTGAGGCCGCGCGCCAGCACGATCCCGAGCTCATGGGCGAACTCGCTCGCCACCCGCGCCGGCCTGTTCTGTCCGCTGCTCATCGGTCGTCCTCCTCGGGCGGGTCCCAGGGGATGGCCCCCTCGGCCTCGGCCAGCGTGCGGCCCCCCTCGGAGAGCCCGTCTTCCCAGTGCTCGATGGCGAGGTCGCGCCCGGTCACCAGGAGCTGCCCGCCGTGCATCCCGGCCACGAAGTCGGCCACCTTGTCGAGGGTCTCGTTGACGAAGGCGTGGTCGTTGCCCACCGCCGTCACGCCGAGGACGCTGCGCTGCCACAGGTCGTTCTCGGCCACCTCGGCGATGGACACGTTGAAGCGCGCCTTGACCCGGTCGATGGCCGACCGGACCAGGTGGCGCTTCGACTTGAGCGACCCCGCCGCGGGCAGGTGCAGGGTCAACCTGAGGACGCCGACGAACATCTCGTGCACCTCGCCGGCGGGCCCGCCCAGGCGCGGGCGGGCCGCTCCGGCGGCCTAGTCCAGCGACTGGCGGATCTCCTCCAGCTCGAACACGTCGATGACGTCGCCGGCCTTGAAGTCGGTGAAGCCGTCCACCCCGATGCCGCACTCCAGGGGCGCCAGCACCTCGCGGACGTCGTCCTTGAGCCGCTTCAGGCTGACGATCTTGCCCGAGTGCACCACCCGCTTGTCGCGGGTGACGCGCCCCAGGGCCTGGCGCCGGATGGCGCCCTCCAGCACCGCCGAGCCGGCGATGACGCCGACCTTGGTGATGTTGAAGACCTGCCGGACCTCGGCCTTGCCGAGCGGCTTCTCCTTGATGATGGGCGGCAGCAGCGACGCCATCTCCTCGCGGATCTTGTCGACCGCCTCGTAGATGATGTCGAACTGGAGGATCTTGACGCCCTGCTGGCTGGCGATCTGCTCGACCTTGGTCTCGATGCGGGTGTGGAACCCGACGATGATGCCCTTGCCGGCGGCCGCGGTGAGCACGTCGGACTCGGTGATGACGCCCACGCCCCAGTCGAGGATCTTCACGCCGACCTTCTTGGTGGCGCACTTCTGGAGCGCCTGCGTGACGGCCTCGGACGAGCCCTGCACGTCCGCCTTGACCACCACGTTGATGACCTTGCCGCCGTCCTTGGCCTTGGCGAAGAGGTCCTCCAGCGTGGCCCGCTTGACGCTGGCCATCTCCTTGTTGCGGGCCTTCTCGGCGCGGTGGGTGGCCACCTCCTTGGCCGCCTTCTCGTCCTCCACCACGTCGAACTCGTCGCCGGCGGTGGGCACGCCGGAGAGGCCGAGCACCTCCACCGGGTAGCCGGGGCCGACCTCCTTCACCTGCTCGCCGCGCTCGTTCATCATGGCGCGGACCTTGCCGTACTCGGAGCCGGTGACGAGCGCGTCGCCGATGCGCAGCGTGCCCTCCTGCACCAGCACCGTGGCCACCGGCCCGCGCCCCTTCTCCAGCTTGGCCTCGATGACCACGCCGTCGGCCAGCTTCTCCGGGTTGGACTTGAGGTCGAGCACCTCGGCCTGCAGGGCGATGTACTCGAGCAGCTCGGGGAGCCCCTGCTTGGTGCGCGCCGAGACGGGCATCATGATGGTGGTGCCGCCCCACTGCTCGGGCACCAGCTCGTACTCGGTGAGCTGCTGCATGACGCGCTCGGGCGTGGCGCCCGGCTTGTCGATCTTGTTGATGGCCACCAGGATGGTGACCCCGGCCGCCTTGGCGTGCTTGATGGCCTCGGTGGTCTGCGGCATGACGCCGTCGTCGGCCGCCACCACCAGCACCACCAGGTCGGTGACCTGCGCGCCGCGCTGCCGCATGGCGGTGAAGGCCTCGTGGCCCGGCGTGTCCAGGAAGGTGATGGGCCCGTGGGCGGTCACCACCGAGTAGGCGCCGATGTGCTGGGTGATGCCGCCCGCCTCCCCGGCGGCCACGTCGGCCTGGCGGATGGCGTCGAGCAGCGAGGTCTTGCCGTGGTCGACGTGGCCCATGACGGTGACCACCGGCGGCCGGTTGACCAGCTTGGACTCGTCCACCGCGAGCTCGGGGATGTACTCCTCCACCTCGAAGCCCTGCTTCTCCACGGTGTAGCCGAACTCGGCGGCCAGCTTGCCGGCCGCGTCGGCGTCGACGAGCTGGTTGATGGTGGCCATGGTGCCACCCTGCATCAGCTTGCGGATGAGGTCCGAGGCCTTGACGCCCATGGCCTGGGAGAGCGCCGACACCGAGATCGACTCCTCGATGCGGATGACCTTCTTGTGCTCGGCGCGCTCCGTCACCAGGGTCTTCGCCCCCTTCTTGGTGGGCTTCTTCTTCTTGCCGCGGACCGGCACGTAGGTGCGGTCCTGCATGGCGGCGTTGAGGAGCTGCTGGGGGTTCAGCCCCTTGGCGGCCTCGTCGGCCGGGCGGCCGGTGGCCTTCTTGTTCTTGTTCTTGTCGCGGCTGACGTCGATGAACTCCCGCTCGCGCCCCAGCGTGCCGGGCACCACCTTGAGCTCGCGAACCTCGCCGAGGGCGCGCGGGCCGGGGGCGGCGGGGAAGCGGGAGCCGGCGCCGGTGTGCGGGGTGACGCGGCGCACCGGGACGAGCGGCCGGGAGATGACCACCGCCTGGGTGGCGGTGGGGCGGACCGTGCGCGGATCGACGGCCGGGGCCGCCGGGGCCGCCGGAGCCGCGGGGGCGCCGGCCGGCGGACCCGCC
>JAJYAW010000405.1 GCA_021779335.1 Myxococcales bacterium
CAGGCATCCCGGGTCCGGCCGGCCGGCCCGGGCGCTCCGTTTGCGGCGGCGCGCGGCGGCGTGGTACGGACCCACCCCTCCGCCGGGCGCGCCGCACCTGCCCGGCCTCCTCCAACGGCGGGCCCCCGGCGGTTCGACCCCGCCGCCCGACGAGCCATGACCGACCCCTCCGCGCGCCCCGCGCCGCCCCCCGCCACGCTCGACGAGCTCATCCTCCGCGCCGAGAAGCCGACCCGCTACGTCGGCTGCGAGTTCGGCGCGGTGAAGAAGGACCTGGCGCGCGCGCGCGTCCGCTTCGCGCTGGCCTTCCCGGACACCTACGAGGTCGGCATGTCCAACCTCGGGTTCCGCTTGCTCTACCACCTCCTCAACGACCAGCCGGGCTTCGCCTGCGAGCGGGTCTTCCTGCCCTGGCCGGACCTCGAGGAGATGCTGCGCCAGCGCGGGCTGCCGCTCTTCACGCTGGAGTCGCGCGCGCCGGTCCGCGGCTTCGACGTCCTCGGCGTGACCCTCCAGTTCGAGCTCTGCTACACCAGCGTGCTGTCGCTGCTCGACCAGGCCGGCATCCCCCTGCTGGCGCGGGAGCGCGGCGACGAGGACCCCCTGGTGGTCGGCGGCGGCCCGTGCGCCTACAACCCCGAGCCGGTGGCCGACTTCTTCGACTGCTTCGCGGTGGGGGAGGGCGAGGAGGTGGCGGTGGAGATCGCCGAGGCGGTGGCGGCCGCCGGCTTCCGCCGCGGCGGCGCCACCCGGGCCGAGCTCCTGGAGCGGCTCTCGCGCATCCCCGGCGTCTACGTGCCGGCCTTCTTCGCCCCGCGCTACGACGCCGCCAGCGGCGCGCTCAGCGCCATCGACGCGCTCCGGCCCGGCTACGAGCGGATCGAGCGGCGCGTCATGCCCGACCTCGACGCCCTCTCGACCAGCGCCTACACGCACCCCATGGTCCCCTTCATGGCCACGGTGCACGACCGGCTCCCCATCGAGCTGCAGCGCGGCTGCACCCGCGGCTGCCGCTTCTGCCAGGTGGGGATGATCACCCGCCCCACCCGGCAGCGCAGCCCGCGGCAGGTGCTGGCGCTCGCCGAGACCGGCCTGCGCGCCTCCGGCTACGAGGAGGTGGGGCTCCTCTCGCTCTCCTCCGGCGACTACGCCTGCCTGGACCCGCTGCTGGACGACCTCATCAGCCGCCACGAGGGCGACAAGATCTCCATGTCGCTCCCCTCCCTGCGCACCGAGACCATGAGCCCCGGGCTGGCCGAGAAGATCGGCCGCGTGCGCAAGACCGGCTTCACGCTGGCGCCGGAGGCGGCCACCGAGCGGATGCGCGCCGTCATCAACAAGGGGAACCGCGAGGAGGACCTGCTGCAGGCGGTCGGCTCCGTCTTCCGGAACGGCTGGTCGACGCTGAAGCTGTACTTCATGATCGGCCTGCCGGAGGAGCGCGACGAGGACGTCACGGCCATCGCGCTGCTGGCGCAGCGGTGCCTCGCGGCGGCGCGGCGCGCGCTGCCCAAGGGGCAGGGCTCGGCCGCCATCCACCTGGGCGCCTCCACCTTCGTGCCCAAGCCCTTCACGCCCTTCCAGTGGGAGCCCATGATCCGGCCGGAGGAGACGCGCCGGCGCCAGGCGCTCATCACCGCCGCGCTGGGCGGTCGGCACGGCGCCATCTCCTTCAAGCCGCACGACTCGCGCCAGTCCTCCATCGAGGGGGCGCTGGCGCTGGGCGACCGGCGCGTCGGCACGGCGGTGCTCCACGCCTACCGGGCCGGGCAGCGGCTGGACAGCTGGACCGAGTGGTTCGACGAGGGGCGCTGGCTGGCGGCCTTCGCCGAGTGCGAGCGGGTGCACGGGGTGGGGCTCGACTTCTTCGCCCACCGCCGCCGCGCCCTCGACGAGGTGCTCCCCTGGGACCGGATCGACTGCGGCGTCACCAAGGACTACCTGCGGGAGCAGCTCCTGGCGGCGCGCCGCCAGGCCGAGGTGCCGGACTGCGTGCTCGCCCCCTGCACCGCCTGCGGCGCCTGCGACTTCAAGGTGGTGAAGACCCGCGTCCACCAGCCCGAGGACTACCCCCGCGCGCCGCTGCCCCCGCCGCGCCCCGCCCCCTCGCCGCTGCGCAGCCGGGTCCGGCTCCGCTACGCAAAGCTGGGGCGGCTGGCGGCCCTCTCGCACCTCGAGACGATGCACGCGCTCCTGCGCGCCTTCCGCCGCGCCGGGCTCCCCATGGCCTACAGCCAGGGCTACCACCCGAAGCCCAAGGTCTCCTTCGGCCCTGCGCTCCCGGTCGGCGTCGAGAGCCGCTGCGAGCTGATCGACCTCGAGCTCGTCGGGGAGGTCGAGGCGGCGGACGTGGCGGCGAGGCTCGCCCCGGAGCTCCCGGAAGGGCTCTCGGTGGACAGCGTCGAGCTCATCCCTTTGGGGGCGCCTTCCATCGGCGAGACGCTCCGGGCCATGCACTATGTCGCGGTGTTTCCTGAGGATCCGTGGGCAGATGGGCGGCTCGGCGACCTGGTCGACGCCTACCTGGCCCAGGAGCGGGCGGTGGTCCACCGGACCCAGGCCCCCAAGAACAAGGACCGGAAGCGCCACCAGAAGATTGCGGGGCGCAAGCAAAGGGAGATAGATCTCAAGGACATAGTGACCCACGTCGGCGTCGAAGGGCCGAACCGGGTCGCGTTCAGCTTGAGGGTGGATCCAGCCGGGAGCGCACGCCCAGCCGAGGTGCTGGCGGCGATCTTCGGAGACGAGAGCGGTCCACCCCTGGGAGTGAAGCTTCTGAAGGAGGGCGTGAGCCTGGCGAGGACCGAGCGGGAAGGGCCACAGGGCCAGCCGCGCGCGCCTCGCTACCTCGACGCTTGAAGTCCAACGAATCGATGCCCCGGGATCCGGGCCGCGAACCGCGCGGCCGCCCGGCGCGAAGGGTAGCGAACTCGTGAGCGCACGCTCCGAAGACGATCCGCAGCGTCCGGCACCGCCGGGCCTCCTGCGATCGCGGTCTGCCGATGCGGCCGACCTCGCTCCCCCCGCGCCCAGGGCCCGGGGGGAGAGGGGTCCACCATGGCAGACAAGAACATCCTGGTGATCAACGCCGCGGGCGCGGAGACGCGCGTCGCGCTGGTCGAGAACGGCACGATCCACGAGTACTACCTCGAGCGGAAGCGCGAGAAGGGGATCGTCGGCAACATCTACAAGGGGCGCGTGGTCCGGGTCCTCCCGGGCATGCAGGCCGCCTTCGTGGACATCGGCCTGGAGAAGGCCGCCTTCCTGTACGTCGGCGACGTCTACGGCGACCCGGACTTCTCCGAGGAGTTCGAGCTCACCGAGGGCGAGCACGCCGCCGGCATCACCGACGTCCCGAGCGAGGAGGAGGCGGCCGAGCAGGAGGCCGCCGCCCAGGCGGGCGCGACCGAGCCGGCCGCCGCCGAGCCCGGGGCCGCCGAGGCCGCCGCGTCCGGGTCCCAGGCGACCGGCGACCAGCCGGCCACG
>JAJYAW010000406.1 GCA_021779335.1 Myxococcales bacterium
CCTCCTCCTGCGCCGCGGCGTGCCACTCGGCGCGGAGCGCCGCCACGCGACGGGCCATGGCCTCGTCGCCGGCGGCGCGGAGCCGCCTCACCATCTCGGGGTGGGCCGCGGCGCCGCTCGGGGGAAAGAGCCGCCGCAGGGCCGGCTCGGGCTCGAGCCCGGCCTCGTGCCGGGCCCGCTCCTCCTCGAGGCGGCCGGCCAGGCCGTCCAGGATCCGGGCCAGGCTCTCGCGCTCGTCGCCGTCCATGGTATGAGGCACCTCCCTCGAAGGGCGGGTCTTACCACCACGCCGCCTTGACGGGTGAAGACCGGGCCTTATGTTGGGGCCGGAGCCAGACACCATGCCCATCTACGAGTACGACTGCCCCAAGTGCGGCCGGTTCGACGTGATCCAGAAGATGTCGGCCGCGCCCCTCGAGACCCATGAGGCGTGCGGGTCCAAGGTGACCAAGCTCCTGAGCGCGGGGTCCTTCGCCTTCAAGGGGTCGGGCTTCTACCAGACCGACTACAAGGCGGCCCCGTCGTGCGAGCGCGCCTCGGCCGGCTCGCCGGCCTGCGCCACCTGCCCCTCGGCCCACGGTTGAGCGCCGGCCCGGCGGTCCCCCTCCCGGTGACGGTCCCCGCGTGAAGCGCCTGGCGCTGGTGGCCCGGCCCGGTGACGAGGGCGAGCGGCTCGATCGCTTCATCGCGGCCCGCGGCGCGGTCTCCCGCGGGCTGGCGCGCCGGGCCATCGAGCAGGGCGGCGTCTTCCTGGACGGGCGCCGCTGCAAGGTGGCCTCCAAGCAGGTGCGGGCCGGCTACGAGATCACCGTCAACCTGGAGGAGGCCGGGCGCGCGCCGGAGCCCGCGGCGCCGCTGGACCGCGCGCGGCTGCTCTTCGCCGACGAGCACCTGGTGGCGGTGGACAAGCCCGCCGGCGTGGCGGCCCAGGCCACCCTCACCAGCGACCGCGGCACGCTGCCCCTCCTCGTCTCGGCGCTGCTGGGCCACGAGGTGACGCTGGTCCACCGGCTGGATCGCGAGACCTCGGGGGTGACCGTGCTGGCCCGCACCCCGCAGGCGACCGCGGCGCTGGCCGAGGCCTTCCGCGCCGGGGCTCCGGAGAAGACCTACCTGGCGCTCTGCGCCCGCCCGCCGTCCCCGGCGGCGGGACGGCTCGAGGCGGCCATCGGCAAGGATCCCCGGCGCGCCGGCCTGCGCCAGGTCTCGCCCGGCGGTGACGCCGCCGCCACCCGCTACCGGACGCTGGCCACCGGCTGGGCGGCCCTGGTGGAGGCCCGCCCGGAGACCGGACGGACCCACCAGATCCGGGTCCACCTGGCCCACCTCGGCGCGCCGCTCCTGGGCGACCCCAGGTACGGCGGCCCGCGCATGGTGGGCGCGGTGAGCGTGCCGCGCGTCATGCTCCACGCGCGGCGCCTCGAGCTGACGCACCCCATCACCGGCGCCCCCCTGGCCTTCGAGGCCCCGGTCCCGGAGGACTTCCGGGCCGTGGCCGCCGCGCTGGAGCTCCGCCCCGAGGGTGCGCTGCCCTGACGGGCGCCGGGCGCCGCGCGCCGGTCAGGGCGTGAACGGGTCCGGGTTGAGCAGCTTGTAGGTGTGCGGGTCCATGGCGCTCTCCGGGAAGCGGTGCGGCCGCAGGTCGTGGAGCACGCGCGCCGTGTTCTCCGCCAGCGTGGAGGCCACCTTGAGCCGCTTGTCCCGCTCCACGAAGGCGGCCACCAGCCCCTGCAGCCGCTTCACGTCGCGCTCCGAGATGGCGCCCAGCCTGGGCACCAGGAAGAGCGCCGAGCCCGCCAGCCAGACCTCGCGCGTCTCCAGCTCGCGCTGCTTGTCGAAGGCGGGCGCGAAGCCGTAGTGGGCCGTGAGGTCGATGAGGGCCGGCACCACCTTGGGGCCGAAGCGGCTGAGCTCCGCCTCCACGTCCCAGGGGGAGAGCCCGCGGGCGCGCGCCTCCTCGGCGATGGGGGTGCGCCACTCCATGTAGAGATCCTCGTAGAGCGCCAGCCAGATGCGCATGCGCTCCCGCCGCTGGGCCCGGTTGACGCAGCGGACGAAGGCCGCCTTGGAGTGCTCGTGGAGCAGCCGGTCGATGGCGGGGCGCGGGTTGAGCAGCCGCAGCCCCTTCTTGAAGAGCGGGTCGCCGCCCCGCTCGCCGATGACGTTGACGGTGACGAAGCAGCGCTCGGCGCCGCGCCCGAACAGGCCGCTCCGATCGAGCGTGCGCAGGGCGCCGATCATGGCGTCGTAGAGGGCCTTGTCGGTGCGCGCGCTGCGCCCCTCGCAGCCCGGCAGCTCGAGGGCCGCCACCCCCCGGTCGAAGTCGTGGTGCTCCCAGTAGGGCGGGCTCCAGCGCAGCAGCCGCCGCCCCGCCTCGCCGGCGTAGCGCCGGTCGACCGCGGCCATGGCGGTGGCGCTCCGGGTCAGCGCCTCCTCGGTGTTGGCGGAGGCGCGCACCCAGGCGAAGCGCTCCGGGCCGCTGGTGTAGAGGGCGAAGGCGTAGAGGTGCTCGGTGCCGATGCGCCGGCGCAGCGCCCGCACGGCCTCGGCGGCCAGGTCGGTCAGCGCCCGGCGGAAGGCCCCCGCGTCGAAGGCCCCCGCGTCGGAGACACGGTCGCTGGAGGACCCCTCGTCGGAACCGTCGCCCACGTGCACGGACGATGGCGTGGCCCGGCCGCCCCGGTCAAGGGGCGCCGGGCCGCCGCCGTCACGCCACGCAGCGGAAGTCGCGCCCCTCCACGAAGCCCCGCCTCCCGAGCTCCGCGCGGATGAGGTCGCGGGCCCCCGGCGCCCCCACCGCCACCAGGAGCGGCAAGCCGCGCAGCGACGCGACCTGCTCGTAGGAGAGGACGCGGGCCCCGCGGATGGTCCGGCCGATCTTCCTGCGGTCCACCTCCACGAAGGCCGCCACCCCCACCCCCACGGCGGCCAGCGCGTCGGCGAAGGCCCGGCCGGTCTCGCCGGCGCCCCAGAGCGCCACCTCGGGCACGCCGGCCAGCGGGCCGGCGGCGAGCGCGGCGCACTTGAGCGCCATGTGGCGGGGCAGGGCGTAGCGGCCGTCGGTGCGGGTGAGCCGGCCGGACGACTCGCGCCAGTCGAGCAGCGTGGCGGGCAGGTTGGTGAGCCGGCCTCCCGCGCCGGCGAGCCGGAGCCACAGGTCGTAGTCCTCCGGGAAGGGCCCCTCGCGCCAGCCGCCGACCGCCTCGAGCGGCGCGCGCCGGATGAGGGTGGCCGGGTGGATCAGCGGGGACTCCACGAAGAGGTCGCGCGCCACCAGCGCGGGCGTGGTGAGCCCGTTGAGCCAGGCCACGTAGCGGCGCATGCCGTCGCGCACGAGCGCCCGCGGCAGGAGCCGCACCCGCGCCCCCACCGCCGCCAGCGACGCATCGGCCGCCAGCGCCTCCACCTGCAGCGCGAGCCGCCGCGGCCAGGCCACGTCGTCGGCGTCCATGCGGGCCACCAGCGGCGCGTCGGCCTGGGC
>JAJYAW010000407.1 GCA_021779335.1 Myxococcales bacterium
GCCACCGCGCCGATGGTGTCGAGGCCGATGCCGCCGATGGCCACCACCGGCGCGGGCAGGCCGGCCGCCACCTCGCGCAGCATGGCGAGGCCGCGCGGCGCCGCGGCGACCGACTTGGTGGCGGTGGCGAAGACCGGGCCGAAGCCGACGTGGTCCGCGCCGGCCGCCAGCGCGGCCCGGCCCTCGGCCAGCGTCCGGGTGGAGCGGCCCAGCAGGAGCCCGGCCCCGACGACGGCGCGCGCCTCGGCCACCGGCAGGTCCTCCTCGCCCAGGTGGACGCCGTCGGCGCCGGCCAGCACGGCCAGATCGGCCCGGTCGTTCAGGATGACGAGGGCCCGGCCGCCCGCCAGCGCCACCAGCCGGCGGGTCACCTCCAGGAGCTCGCCGGAGGGGGCGTCCTTCCAGCGGAGCTGCACCACCCGGGCGCCGCCGCCGAGCGCCGCGGCGGCCTGGGCCAGCGCGTCGGCGCCGCCCACGATGGCGTAGAGCCCGGCCAGGCGGGCGAGCCGCGCGGCGCGCGCCGGCGAGTCAGGAGCGCTCATCCCCCGGGGGGTAGCACGCCGCTTGACGGCCCGGCAAGGCGACGCATATGGTCCGCGCCACTTCAGGTCCTCCAGAGGTCTCCCACACATGGCCGAGACGTTCGAGAACAAGCAGATCGACAAGCGGGTGGTGCAGCGCTACCTGCGCAAGGGCATCGTGGACGAGAAGGAGTACGCCGCCCACCTGAAGGCCCTGCCCGACCGCGAGGAGGACGCCCTCCCCGTGGACGCCGCGCTGGACGACGACTTCCTCGACGACGACGTGGAGTAGCGCCGTGCGGGCCCGGCCCTTCATCGCCGCGGCCTGCCTCCTCGCCGCGGCCGCGGCGAGCGCGCGGGAGGTCCTGCCCCGCGCCGAGAGCACCCCCGTCGCCGCCCGCCGCACCCCGGTGGTGGCCGCCGTCGAGAAGGTGCGCGGCGCGGTGGTCAACGTCTCGGCCGAGGAGCTGGTGCGCATCCGCGTCCCCTCGGGCCAGGTCGGGGGCGACCTCTTCGAGGAGTTCTTCGGGCACCCGCGCTACCGCAAGGGCTACGCGGTCACCTCGCTGGGCTCGGGCGTCATCGTCTCGCCCGACGGCTACGTGCTCACCAACAACCACGTGGTGGAGCGCGGCGCCCGCTTCCGCGTCGGCCTGGCCGACGGGCGGGAGCTCACCGCCAAGGTGGTGGGCACCGACCCGGCGGCCGACCTGGCGGTGCTCCGGATCGACGCCCGGGAGCGGCTCCCCTACGCGCCCATGGGCCGCTCCGACGAGCTGCTCATCGGCGAGACGGTCATCGCCATCGGCAACCCCTTCGGCCTCTCCCACACGGTGACCACCGGCGTGGTCTCGGCGGTCCACCGGAACTTCAAGGCCGGCGAGCGGAGGCTGTTCGACTTCATCCAGACCGACGCCTCCATCAACCCGGGCAACTCGGGCGGGCCGCTGCTCGACATCGAGGGGCGGCTCATCGGCATCAACACCGCCATCCTGGGCGACCGGAGCGCGGGCATCGGCTTCGCCATCCCCGTCGACCGGGCCCGCCGCATCGCCGAGGACCTCATCACCCACGGCGAGGTGCGCGAGGGCTACCTGGGGCTCGAGGTGGCCGACCTGCCGGCGCCGGAGGGGGCGCGGGTGGGCGCCTCGGGCGGCGTCCAGGTGGCCGCGGTGGACCCCGGCTCCCCGGCCGAGCGGGCCGGGATCCGGCGCGGCGACGTGGTCGAGGCCATGGACGGGGCCCCGCCCGACGACGCCGACGCCCTCAGGTTCAGGCTGCGCGACCTGCCGGTGGGGGCGGCGGCCCGGCTCGACCTGCGCCGCGGCCGCGAGCGGCTGCAGGTGTCGGTGGGGGCGCTGGAGCTCTCGCCCCAGCGGGCCGAGCAGCTCGTGCAGCGCCGCGTCGGCCTGGCGCTCGAGCAGGCGCGGGCCGCCGGGGGCACCGTGCTGGTGGTGCGCACCGTCGGCAAGGGCTCGGCCGCCGCCCGCGCCGGCATCGAGCGGGGCGACCTGGTGCGCGAGGTGAACGGCGCCGAGGTGAGCACCCTCGACGAGTTCCGCCGGGCCGCCTCGTCGGCGCGCCGCACCGGGCAGCTCGTGCTGCTGGTGCAGCGCGGCTACGCCTCCGAGCGCATCCCCTTCGACCTGGACTAGCCTCGCCACCGCGACAGGAGGCCGCGCCGTGACCGATCCCGTGAAGCCGCCGCAGCTCGACTTCCACACCTTCATCCTGGGGCTGGGCTCGTCGGCCTTCGTCCACCTGGGCGACGCGCCCCACCCGGAGACCGGGCAGGCCGGCGCCCCGGACCTGGCGCTGGCGCAGCAGACCATCGAGGTGCTGGTCATGCTGCGGGACAAGACCCGCGGCAACCTCACCCCGGAGGAGGAGGCGCTGCTGGGGCAGCTCCTGCGCGACCTCAGGCTCCGCTTCGTGGAGCGGTCCCGGGCGCCGGCCCGGACGCCCTAGAGCCCGGCCTGCAGCATGGCGTCGGCCAGCCGCCGGATCAGCTCGCGGCGGACGACGCGGCGGGTGCGCGAGAGGGCGTTGGGGTCGCGGCGGGCCCGCGGGCCGACGCGGCGGCGGGCGCACTCCACGATCCAGGCGATGCGGCGCGGGTCGAGGCGGGGCGCCCGCGAGCTCTCCTCCAGGAAGAACCCCAGGCCGCGCGCGTCCAGCACCGCGAAGAGGGCCCGCCTCGCCTGCGAGACGAGCGTGAGATCGACGACGTTCGGCACGAGGCGATCTCTAGGATCGATCCGGACCGCGATCCATTTTTCGCCGCGCTCACGAAAACTGGACTTTGCCGGACAGCGCGGATCGCAGGATCTCCGCTCTGGCAGCGATATCGGCGCACCAGGGCAGCGTCGCCAGCACCGGCGCGCCGGTGAGCCGCTCGATCTCCGCGGCGTTGTACGGCACCGAGGCGTCGTCCCCCGGCCCGGTGCGGTTGAGGATCACGCCGGCCACGGGCAGCCGGCGCGCCCGCAGCGCCTCGACCGTGAGCGCGACGTGGTTCACCGTGCCCAGCCCCGCCCGCGCCACCACCAGCACCGGCAGCCCGAGCGCCACGGCGAGGTCGGCGTAGGTCTCGCGCCGCGTCAGCGGCACCAGCAGCCCGCCCGCCCCCTCCACCAGCAGGGCCGCGTGGCGCGCCGCCAGCGCGCCGGCGGCCGCCAGGATCACCTCGAGCCGCACCTCCACGCCCTCCAGCCGCGCCGCCACCGCCGGCGCCAGCGGCGCCGCGAAGCGGTAGGGGCAGACCAGCGCCGCCTCGTCGCCGCCGCCGGCCGCGGCGCGGAGCCGCTCCGAGTCGCTCGGCTCGCCCGGCCCGACCCCGGACTCGGCCGGCTTCATGGCCCCGAGGTCGAGCCCGGCGGCGCGCGCCCCCGCCAGCAGGGCGCAGGAGACCTCGGTCTTGCCCACCCCGGTGTCGGTGCCGGTGACGAAGAGGCCTCGC
>JAJYAW010000029.1 GCA_021779335.1 Myxococcales bacterium
CGCCAGGCTGAGCGGCCGTCCGTCCGGGTGCGCCAGCTCCAGCCGCGCCGCGTGGAGCGGCGTGCGCGCCAGGACCACGGCACCGGCCCCGCCGCGGAGCGGCGCCTCCTCGCCGTAGTCCGGGTCGATGGCGAGCGGGTGGCCGGCCGCCAGCAGGTGGACGCGGATCTGGTGGGTCCGGCCGGTGGCCGGCCGGGCCTCCAGGAGCGACATGGCGGGGCGGCCGCCGCGGGCCGGGAAGGCCTCGACCAGCCGGAAGGCGGTGGAGGCGGGCTTTCCGCCGGCCTCGCCGGGCCAGGCCGGGCGCATCCGCCCCTTGCGCCCCGGCGCGATGGCCAGCTCCACCACCAGGTCGGCCGGGGGCAGGCCCGCCACCAGCGCCACGTATGTCTTGCGCGGCTCGCCTCGCTCGAACTGCAGGTTGAGGGCCCGGTGGGCCGCGGCGGTGCGCGCGAAGACCAGCACGCCGCTGGTGCCGCGATCCAGCCGGTGGACCACCCAGAGCGGCCCGTGGCGCGCCGAGAGCTCCTGGCGCAGGCTCGGCTCGGCGGCGGTCCGCCCCGGGATGACGAGCCGGCCGGCCGGCTTGTCCACCACCAGCAGCGCCTCGTCCTCCAGGAGCACCGCCGGCGAGCCGGGGCTCACATGACCGCCCGCGCCGCCACCACCCGCACCGGCCCGAGGGCCCGGAGCTGCGGCTCGAGCCGGGCCGCCGGGCCGACCGCCACGACCACGCGCCGCTCCCCGGGCAGGTAGCGCCGCGCCACGGCCAGGCAGGCGGCGCCGTCCACCGCGCCGATCCGGTCGACGAAGCCGGTCACCTCGTCGGCCGGGAGCCCGTAGACCTCCATCTCGGCCAGCTTCTCCGCCCAGGCCTCGTGCGTCTCCAGCGAGAGCGGGTAGAGGCCGCCCAGGTACCCGCGCACGCGGCCGAGCTCCTCCTCGGAGGGGCCGTCCTCGCGGAAGCGGGCCAGCTCGTCGAGCGCCACGCGGACGAGCTCGCCGGCGGTCTCCACCTTCGTGAACGAGGAGACGTAGAAGAGCCCCCCGGCGCGCCCCGAGGCGAAGCGGGCGCGCACGCCGTAGGAGAGGCCGCGCTCCACGCGGATGGCCTCCATGAGCCGCGAGGTGAAGCCGCCCCCCAGCACGGCCCCGGCGACCACGCCGGCGGCGTGCTCCGCGCTGCCGCGGGCGAAGCCGGGCGCGGCGATGCGCACCTGGGCCTGCGTGAGGTCCGGGCGGTCCACCACGACGACGCCGCTGGCCGGCGGCGCCGGCGGCGCGATCTCGACCTCGGCGCCCGCCTCGCCGCGCCAGCCGCCGAAGCGGCGGCGCACCTCGGCCAGCGTGGCCTCGACGTCCACCGGCCCGACCACCACCAGCGTGGCGCGGCCTGGCCGCCAGTGGCGGGCGTGGAAGGCGGCCAGGTCGGCGCGGCGCGCCGCCGCCAGGTGACGCCCCCGCCCCTCCGACGGGTGGCCGTAGGGGTGCGCCCCGTAGGCGGCCGCCAGCGCGGCCCGATCGGCCACCACGCCCGGCTCGTCGAGGTCGTTGGCCAGCCCCGCCACCTCGCGGCGCCGGAGCTGCGCCACCTCGCGCGCCGGGAAGGCCGGCCGGATGGCCACCTCCGCCAGCACGGCGAGCAGCCGGGGCAGCGCCTCGAGCGGCGCCGAGAGCCCCACCGAGGCCGCGTCCTCGTCCACTCCGGCGCCGAGCTCGGCGCCCAGGGACTCGACCTCGGCGTCGATGCGGTCGGCGCTGCGGGCGCGGGTGCCGCGCCGCACCGCCGCCGCCACCAGGTGGGCCAGCCCGAAGCGGCCGGCCGGATCGAGGGAGGAACCGGCCCGCAGCACCAGCCGCACCGCCGCCAGGGGCACGCCGGGGCGGCTGGCCACCAGGGCGGTGAGCCCGCTGGCGAGCCGCTCGCGCCGCAGCGGCGGCTGCGTGATGGCGCTCATCGGCCGCCCTCCGGCACCAGCGTGACCACGGAGCGGCGCTCCGGCGCCAGGTACTGGCGCACCACCCGGCGGACGTCGGCGGGCCGGACGGCCGCGTAGGTCTCGAGCTGCCGCCCGGCCTCCCGCCAGTCGCCCAGCAGGGCCTCGGCCTGCCCCAGGGCCTGGGCCAGGCCATGGTGCGTCCCCAGCTCGTGGAGCACGCCGCTGCGCAGGAGCGCCTGGGCCCGGCGCAGCTCGCCGGCGCTCGGGCCGCGCGCCGCCAGCCCCGCCACCTCGTCGGCCAGCGCCCGCTCGACGCGCGCCACGCGGGCGCCGGGCGCCAGCTCGGCGTAGAGCAGGAAGACGCCCGCGTCGATGCGCCAGCCGAAGGAGGCGCTCACGGAGACCGCCAGCCCGGAGCCGTGCACCAGCGCGCGGCGCAGCCTGGAGGCCTCCCCCACCGCCAGGCAGACCTGCGCCAGATCGAGCGCGGCGGCGTCCGGGCCGCGCGCCGGCGGTCCGCGCCAGCCGAGCAGGAGCGAGGGGGCCTGCGCCGGGAAGCGGATCTCGGCGCGCCGCTCGCCGCGCTGCTCCGGCTCGCCGCCTGGCACCGGCGGGAGGGGCGGACCGGCCGGGATGTCGCCGTAGGCCCGCGCCACCAGCGCCTCCACCGCCTCCGGGTCGACGTCCCCCACCACGTAGAGGACCGCGTTGGAGGGCGCGTAGCTGGCGCGGAAGAAGGCCTCGCAGTCGGCGCGGGAGATCCGCTCGATGTCGCTCATCCAGCCGATGACCGGCCACCGGTACGGGTGCGCCTGGAAGACCAGCGCCTCCAGCGCCTCCTCCATGAGGCCGAACACCGAGTTGTCGGTGCGGAGCCGCCGCTCCTCCTTGACCACCTCGCGCTCCTGCTCCAGCGCCCCGTCGTCGATGCGCAGGGAGCGCATCCGGTCCGACTCGAGGTCCACCACGGTCTCGAGCGCCGCCGCGCCGAAGTCCTCGTAGTACACGGTGAGGTCGTTCGACGTGTAGGCGTTGGAGTGGCCGCCGCGCGCCTCCAGCACCCGATCGAACTCCTTGGGGCCGTACTTCAGCGCCCCGTTGAACATCATGTGCTCGAAGAGGTGGCTGATGCCGGTGATGCCGGGCCGCTCGTTGCGGGAGCCCACCTGGAAGAAGGTGGCGTAGCTCACGGTGGGCGAGCCACCCTCGCGCAGGACGCGCAGCCTCAGGCCGTTGGGCAGGGTGCTGGCGCGCACCGCGTCGAGGTCGATGACGCGGGCGGCGTGGGTCTCCGGGCGGCGCATGTGGCGCGGACCATACCTGGGCTCGGGACGGGGTCAACCGGGCGCCGGCCGCCTCGCTGTCCCGTTCGGGTGCCCGCCGTCGGCCCAGCCGATCTTGGCGTGGCGCCGTCCCCCGGTGGAGGTAAATGATCTGCCCATCTCCGCTGGGGCCGGTTCTCGACCCAAACACACTGTCTGTGGACAGTGCTGCGCACCCACCCCATCCTGCGCCCTTTCCCACGGACCTTCAGGGCGTCGACTCTCCACCAGGACTGCGAGCATGGCCTCCAAGCACAAGAGCACCAAGGACCCTCGGCGCGAGGAGCTGCGGCGCCTCGGCGAACGGATCCGGAATCACCGCAAGCACCGCGGCCTGACCCAGGAGAACCTGGCCGAGTCGCTGGAGCTCTCGGTCGCCTACGTGAGCCTCATCGAGCGCGGCGGCCGCAACCCGCCCTACACCACCGTGGTGGCCATCGCCCGCGCCCTGGGCATCCCGGCCACCAAGCTGGTCGCGGACGAGTGACGCAGCCGGGCCGCGCGCTCGGGCCCCGGCCCGCAGGCGCCGGCCCCTCTGGCCCCCAACCCTCAGGGCTCATCGAGCGGGCGCCCGCAAGCCAGGCAGCGCCCGGCGCGCCGCCGGAGCGGCAGGCCGCAGCCCGGGCAGCGCACCACCAGCTTCCTCCGCTCCCCGACCGCGGCCCGGCCGTCGCCCGGCCCGACCCGCCCGGTCTCGAGCAGCGTGACCCGCGCCTCGAGCGCCGCCAGGCGCCGGCGGAGCGGGGCGTCGGAGCGGCGGGGGCGCTTCGGGCTGCGGGGCGTCACGGTGAGGCGAGCCTAGACCGGACCGCCCCGAAGGCAACTTTCCCGAGCCGCCGTTGAGGCCCCCGGCGCCCCGTGGTATCCCGGCGGACCCATGGAGCGCGAGCGCGATCCCCGGTCCGGGCGGGACGGAGAGGCCGGGGGGCCCAGCTACGACACGCCCGAGATCGCGGCCCTCCTGGAGGAGCCGGTGGCCGGCCGTCGCGACGTGCCGCCGGAGCGCCAGGTCTTCGTCAACCGCAACCTCCGACTGGACCGGATCGAGGCGGTCGGCTTCGACATGGACTACACGCTGGCCATCTACCAGCTCCGCGAGCTGGAGGAGCTCGCCTTCACCCTGACGGCGGCCCGCCTGGTGGACCACCACGGCTACCCGGAGCCGCTGCGCGCCGTCCGCTACGATCCGTCCTTCGTCATCCGCGGCCTGGTGGTGGACAAGCAGCACGGCAACCTCTTCAAGATGGACCGGCACAACCACGTGGGGCGCGGGTACCACGGGCGCCGCCCCATCCCCGACGAGGCGCTGCGGCGGCTCTACCGGGACGAGAAGATCCGGCTCTCCTCCCCTCGCTTCGCCTGGATCGACACGCTCTTCGCCCTGCCGGAGGCCTGCCTCATCGCCGAGGCGGTGGAGCTGCTGGAGCGGGACGGCGGCGAGGTGGACTCGGTCAAGCTCTACGACGACGTCCGCGAGGCCATCGACACGGTCCACCGCGACGGCACGCTCAAGGCGCTGGTCCTGGCCGACCTGCCGCGCTACCTGGTCAAGGATCCCGAGCTCGGCCCGGCCCTGCACCGGCTCCGCTCCGGCGGCAAGCGGCTCTTCGTGCTCACCAACTCGCTGGCCGACTACACCGACGCGGTGATGCGCCACGTCCTGGACGGCCTGCTGCCGGAGTACCCGAGCTGGCGCAACTACTTCGACGTCGTGATCACCGGCGCGCAGAAGCCCGCCTTCTTCTCGGAGCGGCGGCCGCTGCTGGTGCTGGACGCCGGGGGCCAGCCGGTCGGCGAGGCGGCCGCGCTGGAGCGGGGGCACACCTACCAGGGCGGCGACCTGACCCGGCTGGAGGAGCTGCTCGGCGTGGGCGGCGAGCGGATCCTCTACGTGGGCGACCACATCTACGGCGACATCCTGCGCTCCAGGAAGAGCTCGCTCTGGCGCACCTGCCTGGTGGTGGAGGAGCTGGAGCGGGAGATCGCCTGGCTGACCAGCCACCGCGAGGCGCTGGCCGAGCTGGACCGGCTGGAGGGGCTGCGGGTCCGGCTGGAGGACGCCATCGCCTCGCACCGCACCGCCCTCAACCAGGCGGAGCGGCGGCTGGACCGCCTGGGCGCCGCCGAGGACCACGGCGCGCTGGAGGCCGACCGGCGGCGCCTCAAGGGGGAGCTGGAGGCGCTGCGGCGGGCGCTCAGGGACGCCCAGGCCCGCCTGGAGGCGGTGGCGCGCGCGCTGGAGGCCGGCGTCAACGCGACCTGGGGGCTCACCTTCAAGGAGGGGAACGAGAACTCCCGCTTCGGCGAGCAGGTGGAGGACTACGCCTGCCTCTACACCAGCCGCGTCTCCAACCTGGGCTTCTACTCGCCCATGGAGCGGTTCCGCTCGCCGCGCGCCGCCATGCCCCACGAGCGGGCCACCGTGGTCCTCTCCACCTGGGGCGAGGACCACGCCCCGGCCGCCGCCGCCGCGCGCCCCTCCAAGGCGAGCACGCCGGAGGGGTGAGCGGCGCCATCCTGGTCGACTTCATCTGGTTCGAGCACCGCGAGTGATCGGCCCGCCCCTCTCGGCTTGACGCCCCGCCGCGCCTCCCGTAGACCGGTCGGCGGCAGGGCGTCCCAGGCTGGTGCCGGGCCCGGTCTTCAAAACCGGTGGATGGTGCTGAGAGGCGCTGTCGGGGGGTTCGATTCCCCTGCCCTGCCGCCATTCGTGGGTCCGTCTTTCTCGTGTGAGTCCGAGAGGATGGGACCGTTCACCACCATGCGGAGGCTGGTGGTGGGCACATGGGGTGGGCACACGGACTCTTTGTCCGGCAGCCTGATGGCCAGCACGGCCCGGCACAGCCTCGGCCAGATGATGCCGGTGCGCGTGTACATCTCGGAGGCGCTCTTCGGACTGGGGTGCGTGAGCCGGTCGAGGTCCTTCTCGTCGGCCCCGCCCGCCAGGGCGAGCGAGCGGAAGGTGGACCGGCTCTCGTAGTGCCGCTGGTGGGCCCTGCCGAGCCTCACGAGGTCGGCCGCCCATCGCCGCCCGGAGACCGTGTTCCCTCGGATGCCTCCCTTGATGGCCGGGACGATGAGGTCATCCGGTCCCGGCGCGCGCCCCATGAACCTGGCCCATCCTTCGCGCTTCCAGGCCAGGAGCAGGTCGTGAAGGACGGGATGCACCGGGAGCCACTTCTCAATGTCGGTCTTGGTGGTCTTCTCCACCTGGAAGCGGGTGTTGTACGCGGTGGCGGCCACCAGGCGGCCGAGCTCACCATGAGCGGGAGCCTCGGTCGAGTGAAACGCATGGTGGTGGACTGGGTGTGTTACGGTCAGTCCATGCTCTTCGTGCTACTTGCGACCGCGCTGGCGTCGAACGGTGGCGGCGCATGGCCTGAAGGATCGGCGAGACCAAAGGCATCGCAGTGCGCCATCGATGACCTTGAGAGGTCGCGGTCGGTGCTCGGCTTGCGAGTTCGAAAGGTAGAACTGGACCAGGCCGAGAAGACTCTCGGGCCTGCGCCCCGTTGGACGAAGGGCGACGGTGGCGAGTGGCGGTCGTGGCGCTGCTGGGAGTCCGCGAACGGCGACGGGACGGTGCTCCAGGTGGGCCGGACCGACGTGGACGCCTTCATCAGGTCTACGGACGCGAGGTGACGTTCGTGGAGCGCAAGCAGTGCGCCAAGTCGGGAGTCGTCAGCCGGAACATCACGACGGCCGCCGGACTTCGGCTGGGACTCACCAGTGCCGCTGTTTCGAAGCTCCTGCCGCGCCCAACAACGGAGTCCTCGGACACAATGCTGGCTGGCTGCGTCGCTACAAGGCCGGCCGCGAGCGCCGACGCGCTGCCCCTGGACATCTCGGCCTCGTACACGGTCGTGTTGGTCGCGGACAAGGTGGTTGGCTTCGAGATCCTCTCGACCGAGACGCTCTAACGAGGCCCCCGCCGGCACCGGCCGGGGGCCCCACGGCGACCGCGACCTTCTTGAGCAGGCTCTTGTTCAACAGCAACGCGACTGGGAGCACGAGCTCCTCCGATCCGGCGGGCCCGCCGAAGGTGGGGGCGGAGGAGCTGCGGTAGCCGCACAGCTGGTACAGTTGCCGCTGGCATCGTGATGACCACCGACTTCACCTTGGTATCAACCGAACGGCGCGAGCCCTACCCGCCGGTGGCGTGCCGCATCGTGCGGCGGCTTCGCCACGAGGGTCGAGCCGACCTCCTCCTGGTGCAGGTCACTCCGCCGCTCTACCAGGGCATCTACGACACGCCAAAGGATCTGGAGCACCTGATCCTCGCCAGCCGCCACGAGGGCTTTACGCTCCTCGACCTCAGTAGGGCCCCGATGAGCGTCTTCATCTGCTGGGTGAAACCAGGGCGTCCCGTGCCGGAGTCGGACTTCATCCCTTTCGCCGATCTCGCGCTCCTAGACTGGGGAGAGGTACAGGTCCCAGCTTGAAGGCGGGCACGCGACGCTGGCGTCGCATGCGTCGCGTCTACGCGGCCAGCATCTGGATGCCGGCCTCCTCGGTGATGGCCGACAGGGCGGCCTGCTTGAGCCCCGCCGCCCGGCCCATCCAGATGGAGGCCAGCCGGGCCCGACGCGGGTCCTCCCGGCCGGTGTCCCGAACCAGGCGGTGGTGGTCGGCGTACTCGGTCCAGCCCTGGAAGGCGGCCCAGGCCGTGCCGCGCACCCGCTCGATGCCGATGGCGGTCTCGAAGAGCTGGACCACCTTGCCGCGCTCGCCCAGGGCGACGCCCAGGGTGTTGGCGCAGACCACGCGGGTGGCCACGTTCTTGATGACCACGGCGGTGATGCCGTCGTGGCCGGTGGTGCCGAGGACGTACTTCCTGATGGGCGACGGGTCGCCCTTCACCTTGATGGGGTCGGGGAGCTCGCCGAGCAGCCAGCCCTTGATGCCGACGGGGCCGAGCGTGCCGGCGGTGGTGAAGACCGCCTTCACGTCGCCGGCCGCCTCGACCAGGGTGCGGGCCACCTCGGAGAACTGGACCACCTCGTAGCCCTTGCCGACGACGGCCAGGTACTCGCCGCTGTCGCCCCGGACCAGCGCCTTCTTGTCGGGGATGGGGGCGCGGAAGGGCGGGACGTAGACGTCCTTCTCGACCGCCTCGTAGAAGCCGGCGGCGTGGACGATCTCCTCGTAGCTGGCGCGGGCGGGGAGCCGCACGCCGAGCCCGTGCCAGGGCATCTCGCCGACGTGGATCATCTTGTTGATGGCGTGAGCCATGTGGAACCTCGGGACGGACGCCTCCCGCGCTGGCCAGGACCAGGTGGTGAACGCCGTGATGTTGGTGGTGGAGCGCGGGCCAGGACGGCTCGCGATGGCAGGAACTCCCTACCAACACCTTATCCCGTGGAACCCTGAGGAGTTGCTCGGCAGTGAGCCGTACAGCCGGTATGATGGGCCCAGCAATGAGTGCCCCGATCTGCCTCAAGTGGTGGTCCATCCCGGAATGGTGGCAAGTGCCGTTCAAGCGGGTTCACTTGGACGCCGCCAGCGGCCGAGCCAGCATTCGCTTCCGTACCTGCCTGCATGGTGCCCGGGGGGAGGCGTGGAGGTGCGGGGGTAAGTGGTACGCAGTGTTCGCGGAGGCAGGCGAGCTCCTGCTTCAGGTTGGGCCAGTCCGACTCCGCCTCGCCGAGATCTCCAAGTTCGAGCTGACCCGGAGGGACGGGACTTGGGCGGCGGTACGAATCGAGGGCCTCGGAGTCGTACTTTCAGAGGACTACCGCTTCGCCGCTGGAAGGTGGTGGAACAGGGTGGACCCCACGTTCGACGGCCTCGATGAGGAGCTGTCGGACTTCTTCGTTCGGCTCCACCGCCTTTGGAGGTCTGAGTCGCAGGGCCGCGAGCTCGCTAGATACTGGACCGTCGGGGCCGGCACCTGAGCCTGGCCGATTCCATCTCAACCTTCGCCTCCGCCGGCAGCCGCCGCAGCAGCGTCAGGTACTGGCACACGCTGGCCCTGGTGACGCCGTAGGCCCTGGCCACCCTGGCGGCCGCCCGTGCCGCTCCAGGGCCGCCTTGAGGCTCCTGGGCGCTCAGGACGCCTGTTCCAGCGCCACTTGCAGGGCCCGGAGGAGCTCGACGGCTCCCTGGCGGTCCCCGCCAGCCATCGCCGTGGTCAACTGACCCAGGAGACGCAGGGCATCAGCGGGGATCGCCAGGGGTGGGGATGCCGCCATCGAAGGCGATCGACCGGGAAGGGCCGCCATGACCGGGCTTCCCCCGCCATCCGGCTGCCCTTTCGATTCCCCTGCCCTGCCGCCACGCGTGGCTGCCGCCCGGCCCGCGCTGGCCTCGAGGGCCGGAGCCCGCTAGAACGGGGCCCGATGCCCTCCGCGAGCTTCCTCGCCCTCCAGGCGTTCTTCGAGTCGTCGCCGGCCGCGCGCGCGGCCACCCGACCCCTCGGCCCGGGGGCGGAGGTGGCCCTGCGCCTCGACGGCGACGAGGAGGCCCACTTCACCATGGCGTCCGGCCGGCCCGAGATCGTCGCGGGGCCGGCCCGCGCCCCCGACTTCACGCTCAGGCTGCCCGAGCAGGCGGTGCGCCGGATCACCGCCATCCAGGGCGACGACGTCGGCGCGCACGGCGTGGCCTTCTTCTCGCTGGCCGTCTCGAAGGACCCGCTCCTGAAGATCCGGGTCCAGCTCGCCGCCCCGACCGGCCGGCTCCTCGGCCACGGCTACCTGGGCGTCCTCGCCGCGGGCGGGCTGAAGGTGGGGCTGTGGCTGCTCAGGAAGGGCATCAAGGACCCGAGAGCGGCCATCGACCGGCTCCGCGGCGTGAGGTAGCGGGCGGCGCGGCCCCAGCCGGCACCCCGGCCAAGCGCGCCGCCCTCAGCGGCTCACGTCCACCACCAGCCGCCCGCGCACCTTCCCGGCCAGCAGCTCGCTGGCCGCGCCCACGACCTCGGCCAGGCCGATCTCGCGCGACATGGCGGCCAGCGCCGCCGGCGTGAGGTCGCTCGCCAGCCGGGCCCAGGCCTGCTCCCGGCGGGGGCGCGGCGCCCTCACGCTGTCGATGCCGTAGAGGGTGACGCCGCGGAGGATGAAGGGGGCCACCGAGGCCGGGAAGTCCATGCCGCCCGCCAGGCCGCAGGCGGCCACGGCGCCGCCGTACTTCACCTGCGAGCAGGCGTTGGCGAGCGTCGTCGAGCCCACCGAGTCGACGACGCCGGCCCAGCGCTCCTTGCCGAGCGGCTTCCCCGGCGCGGCCAGCTCGGCCCGGTCGATGATCGAGGCGGCGCCCAGCCCCTTCAGGTAGCCCTCCTCGGCCGGCCGGCCGGTCGAGGCCACCACCGTGAAGCCGCGCGCCTTGAGGAGCGCGATGGCCACGCTCCCCACGCCGCCGCCCGCGCCGGTCACCAGCACCTCGCCGTCGCCGGGCTTCACGCCGTGCCGCTCCAGCGCCAGGACGCAGAGCGCCGCGGTGTAGCCGGCCGTCCCGATGGCCATGGCGGCCCGGGCGTCGAGCGGCGCCGGGATGCGGACCAGCCACTCGCCCCGCACCCGGGCCAGCGCGGCCAGCCCGCCGAAGTGGCCCTCGCCGATGCCCCACCCGTTCAGCACCACCTGGTCGCCGGCCTTCCAGGCCGGATCCGCGCTCGCCGCCACCGTGCCGGCGAGATCGATGCCGGGGATCATGGGGAACTTGCGGACCACCGGCGAGCGGCCGGTGATGGCCAGGGCGTCCTTGTAGTTGAGCGTCGAGAACGCGACCTTGACGGTCACGTCCCCCTCGGGGAGCTGCGACTCCGGCACCTCGACGAGCTTCACCGACTGGCCGGCGTCCGACTTCTCGATGAGGATGGCGCGCATGCGGGGGTCCCTCGTGACGGCGGGTACCGGGCCGTCCTAGCACGGGGCGCGGCCACCCGCGCCCCCCGGGGGCCGGAGGACCGGGCCGGTGGCCGGGCGGGCGCTAGTCCTCCACCTTGAAGCCGATACGGACCGTGACCTGGAACTCCACCACCTTGCCGTCCTTGATGGCGCCGCGCTGCTCGACCACCTCGAACCAGCTCATCTTGCGCACCGACTTGCCGGCCTCGGCCACGGCGGCCTTGACCGCCTCCGCGAAGCTGGTCTTGGACGTCCCGACGATCTCGATCTTCTTGTAGATGGCCATGGCGTGGAGCCTCCCTCGGGGAGCCGCGGCGCGCCGCGCCGGGTCCCGGACTGGACAGGAACGTGACCGTCCGTCTCTATCCCATCGGGGACCGCCGCGGCTCGGCCCTTCCGGGGCGGCGCGCCGCGCCGGTGCGGCGGCTCAGGGCATCCCGGCCGCGGCCCGCACGGCCTGCCGGCGCGCCGCCTCGAACTCGTCGCCGGCGCGCCAGGTCGGCGCCTGGGCGGCCTCGGCGACGCGCACGCCGAGGCGGAAGAGGAGCTGCGCGTCCTCCGCCATCCCGGACAGATCGTACTCGTCGCGCCACTCGTCGGAGGGCTGGTGGTAGTGGGCCCGGCCCCAGGCCTCGTGCTGCGCCTCGCCCCAGCCGGCGGGGCGCCCCAGGTAGTCGTCGCCGCCGCCCACGTAGGCGCCGGGCACGCCCACCTTGGCGAGCGGGAAGTGGTCGGAGCGGTAGTAGGCCCCGCGGTCCGGGTGGCTCTCCGGCTTCACGATCCGCCCCTGCTCGGCGGCCACCGCGACCACGTCGGCGTCGAGCGAGGACTTGCCGTACCCGACCACCGTGACGTCCCGGGTGCGCCCGAACACGTTCATGGCGTCCATGTTGACGACCGCGGCGATGCGCCCGGCCGGCACGGGCGGGTGCTGCGCCAGGAAGTCGGAGCCGAGCGTCCCCTGCTCCTCCGCCGCCACCGCCGCGAAGAGGACGGAGCGGGCCGGCCGCTCCGGCAGCTTCGTGAAGGCGCGGGCGATCTCCAGCAGGGCCGCCACGCCGGTCGCGTTGTCGACCGCCCCGTTGTAGATGGCGTCGCCGCCGGGCGCCGCGCCCTGGATGGTGCCCAGGTGGTCGTGGTGGGCGGTGTAGAGGACCGCCTCGCCGGCCCGGCGCGGATCGCGCCCCGGCAGGCGGGCCAGCACGTTGGCGCTGGAGGTGCGGGTCAGCTCGTTCTCCAGGCTCAGCGAGACCTTCACGCCGAGCGGCACCGGCCGGAAGTCGCGCCGCTCCGCCGCGGCCCGCAGCGCGTCGAGGTCCTGGCCGCCCAGCGCGGCGATGGCGCGGCTCGAGGCCTCGGTGGCCCAGGCCTGCACCTCGATGGTCGGGCCGCCGGCGCTCGGCAGGTCGAACTTCTGCCCGGCCCAGGAGGTGCGCACCACCTGCCAGGGGTAGGAGGCCGAGGGGGTGGTGTGGATGATGATGACCCCGGCGGCGCCGCGCCGGGCGGCCTCCTCGTACTTGTAGGACCAGCGGCCGTAGTAGAGCCGGGTCTTGCCGGCGAAGAGCGCCGGGTCGGACTCCGGGTCGTTGTTCATGACCAGCAGCACCTTGCCCTTCACGTCCGCGCCCTTGAAGTCGTCCCAGCCGAACTCCGGGGCGGTGATGCCGTAGCCCACGAAGACCACCTCGGCGTCGCGCCAGCCGGCGCGCTCCCGCTGGACGCCGGAGGAGGCCATCATCTCGTCGCCGAAGGCCAGCGCCAGCCGCCGGTCGCCCGCCGTGAACTGCATGGGCCCCTGCACGTGGGAGGTGGTGCCCACCAGCGGCACCTCCTGGAACCAGCCGCCGCCCGGCGCCGCCGGCTCCAGCCCCAGCGCCTCGAACCGGGCCGCCACGTAGGCCCGGGCCAGCCGGTCGCCGCGGGTGCCGGGGAGCCGCCCCTCCAGGAGGTCGCTCGCCAGGAACTTCACGTGGGCCCGGAGCGCCGGGGCCTCGATGGTCCGGGCCGCCCGGGCGACGTCTTCCGCCCCCGGCCCCGCGGCCGCCCCGAGCAGGAGGATCGCCAGCCGCATCGCCGTCATGGTCATGTCGTCACCGCCCGGCCTGGGTGCCGGAGAGATAGGTGTAGCCGCGCATCACCTCGTCGTAGAAGTCCGAGAGGTAGACGCCGTCCTTGGGCCGGATGGCCCCGTCCTTGATGCGCTGGTCCAGCGCGTTCTTGACGCGCCGGCACAGGTCGGAGGGCTCGTACTGGACGCGCGAGAGCACCTCCTGGATGGTGTCGCCCGGGATGTACTCCTCGATGTAGAAGTCCTCCGGGTCCTCGTCGTCGGCGAAGACGTGCAGCTCGTTCACGTGGCCGAAGAGGTTGTGCATGTTGGCCAGGATGTCCTGGTAGGCGCCGGTGAGGAACATGCCCAGGTAGTACGGCTCGCCGGGCCTGAGCGCGTGGAGCGAGAGCGTCTCGTCCACCCCGTCGCCCTCGATGAACCGGTCGATCTTGCCGTCGGAGTCGCAGGTCACGTCGACGATGGTGCAGTCGCGGCTGGGCGCCTCCTCCATGCGGTGCAGCGGCACGATGGGGAAGAGCTGGTCGAAGGCCCAGTGGTCCGGCGCGCTCTGGAAGAGCGAGAAGTTGGCCAGGTACTGGTCGGCGATCTTGTCGCCCAGGTCCTTGGTCTCGCGGGGGAGCCGCTTCTTGCCCCGGTTGAGGTCGGCGATGCCCCGCGCCAGCTTCCAGAAGAGGCTCTCCACCACGGCGCGCTCCTCCAGGCCGAGGTTGCCCAGCTTGAACATCTGCAGGGCCTCCTCCTTCTTGGCGACCGCGTCGTGGTAGGCCTCGGCCCGGTTGCGCGGCGTCATGGAGGTCACGATCTCGCGCATCTCCCGCACCACCGCGGCCTCGTCCGGCTGCGCCACCGAGGCGGCCGCGATCTCCTCCGCCGAGCCGATCTCGATGTGGCCGAAGACGTTCATGATGATGCAGGAGTGGTGGGCCGCCACCGCCCGCCCCGACTCCGAGACCACGTGCGGCTGGGGCACCCCCTCGCTGGCGCAGACCCGGTGCAGGTTGTAGATGACGTCCTCGACGTACTCGTCGAGCGAGTAGTTCACCGAGGAGGCGTAGCCGTTGGAGTGGGTGCCCACGTAGTCCACCCCCAGCCCGCCGCCCACGTCGAAGTACTCGATGGGCAGCCCCATCTTGCGGAGCTTGGCGTAGACGCGCGCCCCCTCGTTGACGGCGTCCTTGATGGTCCGGATCTCGGTGAGCTGGCTGCCGGCGTGGAAGTGGACCAGCTTGGCGCAGTGCTCCCGGCCCGCCTCCTTGAGCAGGCGCACCGCGTTGATGAGCTCCGGGATGGTCAGGCCGAACTTGGCGAAGTCGCCCGAGGAGCCCTCCCACTTGCCGACGC
>JAJYAW010000408.1 GCA_021779335.1 Myxococcales bacterium
CCGGGCGGCCGGGGCGGGCTGGCGGGGGCTGCCGGGGCGCCGCCGCCGCGACCTTGCCTCGCGGCCCGTCCGGCCTTAAACCCGGGCCATGACCCAGGCCGCCCCACGCCCCGCCGCCCGGCCAGGACGGAACGACCCCTGCTGGTGCGGCAGTGGCCAGAAGTACAAGAAGTGCCACCTCGAGTCGGACGACCACGGCGCCACCCGGCCGCGCGTCCGGCTGGCGCGCCCGCCGCTGCGGCCCGGCGTGGTGGGCCCGCTCCGCGAGGTGCCGGCGTCCATCCCGCGCCCCGACTACGCCGCCACCGGCCGGCCGAAGGCGGGTGGGCGGGACGTGCGCACGCCCGAGGAGATCGAGCGCCTGCGCCGCGCCTGCCGCGCCGCCGCCCGCGTGCTGCGGATCGGCGGCGCGGCGGTGGCCCCTGGCGTCACCACCGACGCCCTCGACGCGCTCTGCCACGAGGAGACGGTGCGGCTGGGCGGCTACCCGAGCCCGCTCAACTACCGCGGCTTCCCCAAGTCGATCTGCACCTCCGTCAACGAGGTCATCTGCCACGGCATCCCCGACTCGCGGACGCTGGAGGAGGGCGACCTCGTCAACCTGGACATCACCGTCTTCCTCGACGGCATGCACGGCGACTGCTCGGCCACCTTCCTGGTGGGCCAGGTGGACGAGGCGGGGCAGCGGCTGGTGCGCGTGGCGCGCGAGTGCCTGGAGCGGGGCATCTCCGCGGTCCGGCCCGGCCTGCCGGTGAGCGCCATCGGCGCCGCCATCGAGCCGCACGCGTCCCGCCACGGCTTCGGGGTGGTGCGCGACTACTGCGGCCACGGCATCGGCGACACCTTCCACACCGCGCTCCAGATCCCGCACCACCTGGACCCCCGGGCCCGCCGGCTCATGGAGGTGAGCATGACCTTCACCATCGAGCCGATGATCACCGAGGGCGCCTGGGAGGCCGGCCTCTGGCCGGACGGCTGGACCGCCGTCACCGCCGACGGGCGCCGCTCGGCGCAGTTCGAGCACACGCTGCTGGTCACGCCGGGCGGGGCGGAGATCCTGACGGTGGAGTGAGCGAGGGCCGCACCCGGGGAGGCTCCCCAACGGGGGTGGTGTGCCCGGGACGGCTCGCGCGCATCCTCCCGCCTCTCCTGCGAGGAACTCCACCGACATGACCCACCCCACCGACGACCGCGCCTTCCGGCTCACCACCGACGTCCGCCCCGCCCGCTACCGGGCCAGGCTGGCCGTCGACCTGGCGGGGCGCGCCTTCCGCGGCGAGCTCACGCTGGAGCTCCTGCTGGCCCGGCCGGTCCGGGAGCTCGTCCTGCACGCCGCCGGCCTCGCGGTGACGCGGGCGCTGGCCCGCGCCGGCGACCAGGCCCTGGAGTGCTCGGTCCGGGCGGTCGAGGCGAGCGAGACGCTGGTCCTCTCGCTGCCGGCCGAGCTGCCGGCGGGCCCGGCCTCCCTCGAGCTCGCCTGGAGCGGCGCCTTCTGCGATGGGCTGCGCGGCCTCTACCTGGCCGGGCCCGACCTGGCCGCCAGCCAGTTCGAGGCGGCCGACGCGCGGCGGGTCTTCCCCTGCCTGGACGAGCCGGGCTTCAAGGCGCCCTGGCAGCTCACCGTGGAGGCGGCGGCCGAGCACGCGGTGCTCTCCAACTCGGCGGTGGAGTGGGTGGACGCGCAGGGCACCTCCCGGGTCCACCGCTTCGCGGAGACGCCGCCGCTCCCCACCTACCTGGTGGCGCTGGCGGTCGGCCGGATCGAGAGCGGCCCCTTCGGCCAGGCGGGCGCCGTCCCGGTGCGGACCTTCGCCGTCCCGGAGAAGCTGGGCCTCACCGGGTTCGGGCAGGCGGTGGCGGTCGAGGTGCTGCCGCGGCTGGAGGCCTACTTCGGCCTGCCCTACGCGTTCGGCAAGCTCGATCAGGTGGGCCTGCCCGACTTCGAGGCGGGCGCCATGGAGAACGCCGGCCTGGTCACCTACCGGGAGGTGACGCTGCTCCTCGACCCCGCCACCGCCTCGCTGGCGCAGCGCAAGCGGGTGGCCGAGGTGGTGACGCACGAGCTGGCGCACCAGTGGTTCGGCAACCTGGTCACCATGACCTGGTGGGACGACCTCTGGCTCAACGAGGCCTTCGCCACCTGGATGGCCTCGGTGGTGGTGGACCAGTGGCGCCCGGACTGGCGCGTCTGGCTCGACTTCGACCAGGGCAAGGCGGCGGCCATGGGGCTCGACGCCCTCCGCTCGACGCACCCCATCCGCGCCGAGGTGCGCACCGTGGCCGAGGCCACCGAGGCCTTCGACCTCATCACCTACGAGAAGGGCGGGGCGGTGCTCCGCATGCTCGAGGGGTTCCTGGGCGCCGAGGCCTTCCGGGACGGCATCCGGCGCTACATGCGCCGCCACGCCCGCGGCAACGCCACCGCCGACGACCTCTGGCGGGCGCTGGCCGAGGCCTCGGGCCAGCCGGTGCTGGCGCTGGCGCAGGCCTGGATCGGCCGGCCCGGCTTCCCGCTGGTCCTCGCCGGGCTGGACGGTGCGGTGCTGCGCCTCTCGCAGCGCCGCTTCTTCTCGCGGCCGGGCGACGCGGAGCCGGCGGCGCGCTGGCCGGTGCCGGTGGTGCTGCGCTACGCCGTGGGCGGCGTGGCGCGGGAGCGCCGGCTGCTGCTGGAGGGCGAGGCCGCCGAGCTCCGGCTCGAGGGGGCGCCCGACTGGCTGGTGGTGAACGGCGGCGCCACCGGCGTCTTCCGGGTGGCCCCCGACCCGGGGATGCTGGCCGGGCTGCGGTCCCACCTGGCGGCGCTCGCGGCGCCGGAGCGGGTCGGGCTCCTCTCCGACGAGTGGGCCCTGGTCCGCTGCGGCGAGCGGCCGGTGGAGGCCTGGCTCGAGCTGGCCGCGGCCTGCGGCGGCGAGACCGACCACGCCGTGCTGGACGAGCTGGTGGCGCGCCTCTCCGCGCTGGAGCACCGGCTGGTGGCCGATCCGGATCGGCCCCGCTTCCAGGCCTTCGTGCGCGGGCTGCTGGGCGGCGGGCTGGCCCGCCTGGGCTGGGAGGCGGCCGCGGGCGAGGGGGACGAGCCGCGCCTCACCCGCGCCCATGTCGCGCTGATCGACAAGCCGGTGCACGAGCTCCGCCTGCTGCTGCAGCAGGTCGCCGAGACGGTCCGCTATCTCGGCGAGCACGAGGTGGTGCCGCATCTGATCAAGGCGGCCGAGGAGACCTTCGCCGCGCTCGACTGGCCGTCGGCGACGGCGGATGGGTGGAGTCCGGCAGCACGGCTCACGGGGCGGGGGCGCGCGCGATCCTCGAGGATTTCTTCGAGCCGGGCGCGGGACGGTTCAAGGCGAAGCTCAAGAACCTCTACGTCTACTTCTGGCGGTGGGCCACCTGGAAGGTGTGGGAGTCCACCACGAAGGAGCCCGACGGCGACGCGGGGGTCGTGTGCTTCATCTCGACCTC
>JAJYAW010000409.1 GCA_021779335.1 Myxococcales bacterium
CCTCCCCGCGCGCCGGGGTGGCGCTCCTGGCGGCGGCCCGCGCCCGCGCCGCCCTGCGCGGCGCCGGGTGGCTCACCCCCGACGACGTGAAGGCGGTGGCCGCCCCGGTCCTGCGCCACCGGCTGGTGCTCCGGCCCGAGGCCGAGCTGGCCGGCGCCAGCCCGGACGAGCTGGTGGCGGAGCTGCTGGAGACCACGCCGGCGCCCCGCTAGGCGCGCGCCTCGTTGATCCGGGTCAGCGCGAGGCGGTCCGAGAAGGGGCACGCTGCGGTGGGCTCGCCCCTCGGAGCGGCCCGATCGTCTCTCGGAGGTCCACCGTGCGCGCCCCCAGCCTCGCCGCAGTCCTCGGCCTCGCCGCCCTCGGCCTGGCCGGCTGCGCGGCGCACGCCGCCGCAACCGCCCGCTCGGCCTCGACCTCGGCCGCCCCGGCCGCCGCGCCCCGGGCGCGCGCCCCCACGTCCATCGCCGAGTTCACCGAGCGGCCCTGCCTCGAGTGCCACGCCCAGGGGGTCGCGCCCCAGCGCCGCCTCCCCGTGGTCCACCCCCCCTACCGCGAGGACGACGGCTGCGGCGAGTGCCACCGGCCGCACGTCAAGGTGGCGCGCAAGGTCTTCCGGGATCCCGAGCCGCGCCTCTGCACCCGCTGCCACGCCGAGCCGGCCTACCGCTCGGCGCACGGCACCGCCTCTCCGGGGCGCGTCCGCTGCACCTCCTGCCACGCGCCGCACTCGGGCGACCGGCCGGCGCTCCTCCGGGCCGCGCCGGTGGAGCTGTGCCGCCGCTGCCACCCGGACGCCGCCGCCAGCCACGCGGGCTACCCGGTGGAGGGGGCCGACTGCCTGCGCTGCCACGCTGCGCACGGCGGCGGCGAGAAGCTGCTCCGCGCCACGGCGCACCCGGTGGCGTCCGACTGCACCGAGTGCCACCCGCCGCCCGGCTCGGCCAGGCCGTTCCAGCCGGTCCGCCCCGCCCCGGCGCTCTGCTTCGGCTGCCACCCCGACCAGGAGGAGGCCCTCAGGAAGAAGGTGGTCCACCCGCCCGCGGCGGCGGGCGACTGCACCACCTGCCACGACCCCCACGCCTCGGACCGGGCCGCGCTCCTCACCGACGCGCCGAAGGCGCTCTGCCTGCAGTGCCACGACGGGGTGGAGAAGAAGCTGGCCGGCACGGCGCACCGCCCGGCGGCCGAGGGGCGCTGCACCGAGTGCCACGATCCGCACGCCTCCGACGCGCCGAACCTGCTGAAGCCGGCGGGCGCCGCCTGCGTCCGCTGCCACCCGCAGGCCGCGGGCTGGGCCGCCCGGGCCGAGGTCCACGCCCCGGTCCGCCTGGGCGACTGCGGCGCCTGCCACGATCCGCACGGCGCCGGGCCAGCGCTCGTGCGCCAGCCGGTCGAGGCCACCTGCCTGGCCTGCCACGCCCAGGGGAAGCCGGCGTGGCGCGCCGGCAGCCACGTCCACGTGCCGCAGCCCAGGGGCGAGTGCACCACCTGCCACGCCGGCCACGCCTCGGCACGCCCCCGCCTGCTGGCCCAGCCCCCCGGGAAGCTCTGCGGCGGCTGCCACGGCCTGCCCGGGGCGAGCCGGCCCGGCCAGGAGCTCCACGTCCCGTACGTCGGCGGCGACTGCACCGCCTGCCACGCGCCGCACGCCGGCGGGAAGGCCACGCTGGTCGGCGACGGCGCCACCACCTGCGAGCGGTGCCACACCGGCACGCGCAAGACCTGGTCGCGCGGCACCTCGATCCACCCGCCCTTCGCCGACGGCCCGTGCACCGAGTGCCACGACGGCCACGGCTCGAAGGAGAAGCGGCTGCTGGTCAAGCCGGCGGCCGAGCTCTGCCTCGGCTGCCACTCCGACCTGGAGGAGGCCCTCGGCAAGGCCGGGGCGGTGGTCCACCCGCCGGCCCGGGGCGACTGCCTGGCCTGCCACCTCGGCCACGGCTCCAACGACGCGGCGCTGCTCCGCCGCTCCCCGCCCGGCCTGTGCGCCACCTGCCACGACCTCGGGTCGCCCGCCCTGGTGGCGCGCCACGGCGGCTTCGAGTTCGCCGGGAGCCGCTGCACCGGCTGCCACGCCCCGCACGCCTCTTCGCAGAAGGGGCTGCTGCTCGAACAGGCCCACCCGCCCTTCGCCGAGCGGGACTGCCAGGCCTGCCACACCGCCCCGACCACGCCCCCCCGGCCCCCGGTGCTCAAGCCGGGCGGGCTGGCCCTCTGCGCCGACTGCCACGACTTCGACGGGCTGCAGCGGGCGAGGGACGCCCACACCCCGGTGCGGCGCGGCGAGTGCTTCTCCTGCCACTCGCCCCACGTGGCCCCGGCGCCCCACCTGCTCCAGGCCGGCGCCGACGAGCTCTGCGCGCGCTGCCACCCGGCCTCCTCGAAGCGGTGGCAGAAGGTGCACGGCCCGCTCAAGAGCGCCGGCCCCGCCTGCTCGAGGTGTCACCAGCCCCACGCGAACCGGACGGCCGGGTTCCGCGCCGGCCGGAGGTAGGGCGCGCCCGGGCCCTGGCGCTTGCCACGCCTGAATCCGGTGTTACGTGGGTACCATGAGGTCCCATCAGGCCGCGCCCGCCGGTGTCCCCGACTTCCTCCACCCCCCCGATCTGGAGCTGGCGGGGGCCTGCCTGGCCTGCGGCGGCGACCTGTCGGTCCGGCTCCGGGACGGGGCCGCCCGGGGCGTCTGCCGTGGCTGCGGCGGCTGGAGCACCCCCTTGGTGGAGCGTGAGCCCGACGGGGTCCGGGTCCACCTGCTCGCCGGCGGGGTGGCGTAGCATCGGCCGGTGGACGAGGCGCTGGCCTCCAGGCTGCGGGCCGAGGGGATCCGCGACGAGCGGGTGATCGCCGCCATGGCGAGGCTCGAGCGGGCCCGCTTCATCCCGCGGCGCTGGCGGGCCGAGGCGGAGGCCGACCGGCCGGTCCCCATCGGCGAGGGGCAGACCACCTCGCAGCCCTCGCTGGTGGCCCTCATGACCGAGGCGCTGGCGCTCGGCGGCGACGAGCGGGTGCTGGAGGTCGGCACCGGCTCCGGATACCAGGCCGCCGTGCTCGCGCCGCTCTGCGCCGAGCTCTTCTCGGTGGAGCGGCTCCCGGCGCTGGCGGCGCGGGCGCGGGCGCTGCTGCAGGGCGAGCTCGGCCTCGTCAACGTCCGGCTGCGCGTGGGCGACGGCGCCGAGGGCTGGCCCGACGAGGCCCCCTTCGACCGGATCCTGCTGACCGCCGCTACCCCCGAGGTGCCGCCGGCCCTCTGCGCCCAGCTCGCGCCCGGCGGACGCCTGCTCGCGCCGGTGGGGCCGCCCGAGGGTCCCCAGTGGCTCCGGCTGATCCAGTCCGGCTGGGACGGCCGGCTGCACGGGAAGGACCTGCTGCCCGTCCGCTTCGTGCCGCTGGTGATCGGACCGACCGGCGCCGCGCCGGGGGGGTGAGCCGCCGCCCGGCCCGCCGGCCTCGCCGCGCG
>JAJYAW010000410.1 GCA_021779335.1 Myxococcales bacterium
TGGAGCGCGCCGCCCAGGAGCGGACCCTGCAGGCCGACGCGGCCCTGGACGCCGGGCCGCTGGCCGGGGCCGCGCAGGCCCCGCCGCCGCGTCGCGACGGCCCGACCACGGAGGAGATCGAGGCCGATCGCGCCGCCCGGGACGACCTGCGCCGGGCCCAGCGGTCCTGGCGGACGTCCGAGACCATGGCGCCGCGCCAGGCCACCCGCGACGGCGGCGGCGAGCTGGTCGCCCCGTTCCAGGGCTTCGGCCTCTCGGTGGAGTCCACGCCCGCCGGCGCCACCGTGCGGGTCGACGGCCGCGACCTGGGGCTGACCCCGCTCGTCGCGTCGGTGGACTGCGCGCCGGGGGCGACGCTGAGGGTGCGCCTGGAGCGCCCGCCGCTCCGGCCGGTGGAGCGCGCGGTGCGGTGCCGGGCCGACGCCCTGGTGACCCTCCAGGTGGCGCTGGGCCGCTGAGCTCGCCGCGCGGGCCGCGGCGCCAGGGAGGCCCCGCCGAGATCCGTGACCTGGGGCCGCGTTGGCGCTAACTTCACCCGAGCAGCCCACCGAGCCACCAGGAGCCTGAGCGCCATGCCCGTGAGCAAGAAGCGGAAGAAGGACGGCAAGCCGGTCCACCGGAACGAGCCCGCCGCCACCGGCGAGGCCCACGCCCACGGCCCCGAGGTCAAGGCCGCGCCGCCGCCGCTCAAGACCGGCAAGCCCGGCAACCCGTTCACGGCGGCGCGCCCCATGGTCCAGCGCTCCCAGCGCGGCCGGTAGCCAGGGGTGGCCCCGGCGCCGGCCAGGTGGCGCGTCTACCTGCTCCGCTGCGTGGACGGCTCGCTCTACGCGGGCGCGACCAGCGATCTGCCCCGGCGGCTGAAGGCCCACGCCGCCGGGCGCGGGGCGCGCTACACCCGCTCCCGCCTCCCGGTGGCGCTGGCCTATCAGGAGCCGGCCCGCGACCGGAGCGCCGCCCTGCGGCGCGAGGCGGCCCTCAAGCGGCTGAGCCGGACCGCCAAGCTGGAGCTCGTGGCGGCGTCGCCGCGGTCCCCTGGCCCTGGGACGAGACGGGGCCCTCGGCCGAAACCGGTCGGAAATCGGCGCCTTGCCCACACGGAACCCGTTGACACCCACAAAGGGCGACCCCGTATCATGCGGACTCGATGAGAGCCCCCCTGGCGGCCCCTGCGCTCACGGCGCTCCTCCTGGCGTGCGCCGCGCCGGCGGTGGGGGCTCCCGTTCCGGGGAGCGGCCAGGCCCCGCTCGAGCCGACCCTGACCTCCATCAGCGCCAACATCCTCGTGCCCCGCTGCTCGAGCACCGCCTGCCACGGCGGCTCCGGCAACGCGCCCATCGATCTCGGCAGCAAGGAGGCGGCCCGGCTGGGGATGGTCAACGCGAGCTCCACCGAGACCGACCTGATGCCGGTGGTCGCGCCCGGCGAGCCGGACCGGAGCTACCTCATGCTCAAGCTGCTCGGCACCCAGGCCGAGGCGGGCTGCTGCGACGCCATGCCCCCGTCCCGGGAGGGCGACCCGCTCAGCGACGAGCAGATCTCGGCCATCGCCAACTGGATCGCCAACGGGGCGCAGGATGACTGAGCGCGCGCCGCGCCTGGCCGGCCTCCTGGCGGCCGCCGCGCTCCTGCTCCCGGCCGGCGCCGCGTGGGCCGGGCCGGGCGTGGCCGTCTCGGGCTCCTTCTACGTCGACAGCTGGATCATCCCGCAGGGGGCCAGCGCGGTCCGCGCCACCCAGGGGATCACGCCCGACGGCTCGCTCAAGGTGGGCGTCGACGTCAACGACGACCTCTCCTTCTCCGCCAAGGCCTGCATCAGCTGCCACGGCATCGAGCTGGAGCACGCCAACCTCGACTTCCAGCCCAAGACCTGGTTCAACGTCCAGTTCGGGCGCCTGGCGGTGCCCTTCGGCGAGTACGCCAACCGCGTCGACCAGTCCGGCCACAAGACCACCTCGGCGCCGCTCATCTTCGACATGGGGCGCAGCGCGTACGCCGACCGCTCCAACTTCAACGGCCCGGTGGTCATGCTCCCGTACGTGGACACCGGCGTCATGGTCTACGGACAGTTCTTCCTGGGGTCGTCGGTGCAGGTCTGGTATGGCGGCTACGGCGTGGCCGGCCTCAAGGGCTCCGGCGACGTCGACTGGATGGCCATGCGCTCGGTCCCCTACACCGACAACAACCGCACCCCGGCCTACGGCGGGCGGCTGGCGCTGACGCTCACCACCGAGCCGGGCGGCCTCCTCGGCGACGTGAGCCTGGGCGGCTCCTACACGGGCGGCCGCTTCGACAAGTCCGGCCGCCTCCGGTACGACGCGGTGGCCGCCGACCTGGCCATCCCCTTCTGGCGCTTCACCCTGCGCGGCGAGGCGGCGCTGCGGCGCACCCGGCTCGATCCCACGGCGCCGGGCTACGCCTACCAGGTGGTCGACGACTTCTTCGACAAGCGGGGCTTCTACGCCGAGCTGGAGCACCCGCTGGGGCGGTACCTCAACCTCGTCTACCGCTACGACCTGCTCGAGCGGCTGGGCGCCCCCCTGCCGGGCTCGGCGGCCGCCTTGACCCCCGACAGCCGGATGACCCGGGCCACCGCCGGGCTCCTCATCACGCCGGCCGCCTCCCTCTTCGTCAAGCTGTCCTACGAGTACTGGAGGCCGAGCGGCTACCCGGAGTTCCACTCCGGCCACGTCGGCCTCGGAGGAGCGTTCTAGATGGCCGGCACCCTCGCCAGCCTGGCCCTCGTGCTCGCCCTCGCGGGCGCGCCGACCGACAAGGCCCCCTACGATCCGCGCGACGACGGCCCGGACAAGATCGACGTCTCCAGGTACCCGCCCGAGCAGCAGGCGCGCTACCCGGTCTTCCGGCAGAAGTGCTCCAAGTGCCACCCGGTGGCGCGCCCCGTCAACTCCCGGTTCGACGCCAGCGAGTGGAAGAAGTACATGAAGAAGATGATCCGCCGCCCCAACTCCGGCATCAACGAGGACCAGGCCCGGGACGTCTACGAGTTCCTCAAGTACTACTCCAGCCAGCAGTCCGGCCGGAGGTAGGCGCGGTGAAGCGGCTCGCCAGCTCGCTCCGGCTCCGGCTGCTGGTGGCCACCGTGGTCCTGGTGGCCCTGGCGCTGGGCGCCGCCGCGCTCGGCTTCGAGCGGGTGGCGCGCGGCGTGGTCACCGGGGCGGTGCACGACCACCTCTCGGCCCGCTCGCGCGAGGTGCACGAGGCGGTGCTGCGCTTCCAGCACGAGCGCACCCTCACCATCCGCAACTGGGCCGAGACCGAGGCCATGCAGCTCACCCTGGACTCGGGCGACCCCAAGTTCGCCGAGGACTACCTGCGCCGGCTCATCCAGGAGCAGGGCGGCAGCATCGCCGCCGCGGCGCTGCTGGGCCCCGAGGCCGCCATGACCGCCGGCGTGCGCGCCGGCGCCGCCGGGGCGCGGCGCGGGGTAGATC
>JAJYAW010000411.1 GCA_021779335.1 Myxococcales bacterium
CTGGGCGAGGCGGCCGACGGCCTAGGCCGCCGCGCGGCGCACCTCAGCCCCCCAGCCGCGGATGCTCGGCCCGCCACGCCGCGATCCCGGTCGAGCGCGCCGCGCGCTCGGCCTCGACGTGGCGCCGCACCGCCGCGTCGAGCCCGGGATCGGCGAGCCGATGGCAGCTCCAGGTCTCGGCCGGCTCGAAGCCGCGCGAGGCCTTGTGCTCCCCGCCCGCCCCGCCCTCGAAGCGCTCGACCCCGCGGGCGATGCACTCGGCGATGGAGTGGTAGAGCGCCACGTTGAAGTGCAGGAACGGGTGCGCCTCCACCTGGCCCCAGTAGCGGCCGTAGAGCACGCGGGGCGAGGCGAGGTTGAAGGCCATCCCCACCAGCCGCCCCTCGCGGCGCGCCTCCACCACCTCCACCGCGTCGGCCATCCGCGCCAGCACCCGCTCGTAGAAGGCGCGGTTCACCCAGCGCATCCCCCAGGCCATCTGGTCGGTGGAGGCCCGGTGGAGCTCGAAGCAGGCGCGGGCCCAGCCCTCCGGATCCCGCGCCAGCTCCTCGCCGCGCACGGTGCGGATGGTGATCCCCTGCTCCGCCGGGGCGCGCAGCTCGCGCCGGATGGCGTTGCGCCGCTTGGAGGGGAAGCGGGCCAGGAAGGCCTCGAGATCGGCGTAGCCGGCGTTGCGCCAGTGGTACTGGAAGTCGACGCGGCGGGCCAGGCCGGCCGCCTCCAGTTCCAGCGCCTCCGGGCCCGGCGTGAACAGGACGTGCAGCCCGCCCGCCCCCTCGGCCTCCACCAGCGCCAGCGCGGCCTCCACCAGGCGCGGCACGAGCTCGGCCCGCCGCTCGCCCTCGGCCACCAGGAGCCGGCGCCCGGTGGCCGGGGTGGCGGGCACGGTGAGCGACAGCTTGGGGTAGTAGGGGAGGCCGGCCCGCGAGGCCGCTCCGGCCCACTCCCAGTCGCGGGAGAAGTCACCCTCCGAGCCGTCCTTGAGCCAGGCCGGCGCCGCCGCCACCAGCGTCCCGCCGCGGAAGAGGAGCAGGTGGCGCGGCCGCCAGCCGGCGCGCGGGCCCGCCGAGCCGCTCCGCTCCAGGGCCTCCAGGAAGGCGTGGCGGACGAACGGGCTGGCCACGTCCGGCTCGTGGGCCTGGAGCGCGTCCCAGGCCTCGGCGGGCACCTCCGAGATGGAGGCGACCACGCGGACGCCGGTGCGGGCCAGGGCGGTGCCGGACTTCGTCACGGGGTCCACCCATAGCGTCGGCGCGGGGTTCGCCGCCAGGCGTCGCGTCGCGGCGGGGCGACCGGACCCTGGAGGGGCGGTCCGCGCCGCCCCCGCCGCGGTTAAGACGGGCGCACCATGGGCTACCGGCTCTACGGCTACTGGCGCTCCTCCTCGGCCTGGCGCGTCCGCATCGGGCTCGCCCTGAAGGGCATCGCCTACGAGTACGTGGCGATCGATCTCCAGGCCGGCGACCAGGACCGACCCGACCACGTGGCGCGCAGCCCGCTGCACCAGGTGCCGGTGCTGGAGGTGGCGCGCCAGGGCCCTCCGCTGCGGCTGGTGCAGTCCATGGCCATCCTGGAGTGGCTCGAGGAGCGCCACCGCGAGCCGCCGCTCCTCCCGCCCGACGCCGACGGCCGGGCCCGGGTGCGGGCCCTCGCCGAGCACGTCAACTCCGGCATCCAGCCCTACCAGAACGCGGCGGTGCTGCGGTGGCTCAGGACCCGCCAGCCCGGCGCCGAGGCGGAGTGGCTGCGCCACTGGATCGGCCGCGGCCTGGCCGGCCTCGAGGCGGCGGTCTCCGAGCGGCCCGGCCGCTTCTGCCACGGCGACGCGCCGGGCCTGGCCGACTGCTACCTCGTGCCGCAGCTCTACGCCGCTCGCCGCTTCGGCGCGGACCTGACCGCCTGCCCCAGGCTCCTCGACGTCGAGGCGGCCTGCGCGGCGCTCCCGGCCTTCCAGGCCGCCCACCCGGACCGGCAGCCCGACGCCCCGCCGGCGGGCGCGGCGAGGCCGTAGCGCCGCGGCCGGCGCGACAATCTGCCCGTACAGGCGGACGGTCCGATCGGGTATGGAGGCGGGCACCCCCGCCGTCGTCCCTCCTCCACCGCCCGCCCGGTCCACATGAAGATCGCCCTCGTCTCGCCCGAGTTCCCCAACTCGGCCAAGGTCCCCATGGTGCCGCCCATCCTGGAGTACCTGGGCGCGCTCACGCAGCGTGAAGCACCGGAGGCCCGCCTCTCGCTGCACGACGCCAACCAGCGCCCGGTGGATCCGGCCGCCCTGGACGCCGACCTGGTGGGGATCTCGGTCTGGACCGCCACGGCGCCCTGGGCCTACCGCCTCGCCGACGCCTGCCGCGCCGCCGGGAAGCGGGTGGTGCTGGGCGGCATCCACGCCAGCGCCTGCCCGGACGAGGCGGCGGCCCACGCCGACGCGGTGGTGGTGGGCGAGGCCGAGAGCGTCTGGGGCGAGGCGCTGCGCGACGCCGCGGCGGGCCGCCTCCGGGCGCGCTACCTGGGCGAGCGGCGCCCGCTCGACGGGCTGGTCCGGCCCATCGACGGCAAGCTGAAGGGCAACTACCAGTTCCGCGCCTTCTTCACGATGCGCGGCTGCCCGTACGCGTGCTCCTTCTGCAGCGTGCACCACTTCTTCGGCCGCTCGGTGCGCTACCGGCCGGTGGACGAGGTGGTGGCCGAGATCGAGGCGCGCGCCGGGCGCGTCTGGTTCAACGGGGACGACAACATCTGGGGCGCCGACCCGGAGCGGGCGGTGCGCCTCTTCGACGCGCTGGCGGCCGGCACGTCGCGCGCCTGGTACGGCTTCGGCGACCTGCGCAGCGTGCAGGGCCCGCACGGCGAGCGGCTCCTCCGCGCGGCGCGCCGCAGCGGCCTCACCTCGGTGTGGGCCGGCTGGGAGAGCGACTCGGAGGCGAGCCTGCAGGCCTTCGGCGCCGCGGGGAAGCAGGGGCGAGACCGGGTCGAGGCCATCCGGCGGATGCAGGGGCACGGGCTGGAGGTGGTGCTCTTCATGGTGCTCGGCGCGCGCGAGGACGACCACGGGGCCGCCCTGCGCGCGCTCGAGCTGGCCGACCGGCTCCGCGTGGGCGTCCACCCGGTGCTGCTGACGCCCCTGCCCGGCACGGCGCTCTGGGAGCGCTACCGGCCGCACCTGCTGCCCGGCCTGGGCTGGGAGGCCTTCTCGGGCGTGCGCGCCGTCTACCAGCACCCGGACCCGCGCATGACGCCGGCCGAGCGGGAGCGGCAGTTCCACGAGCTGTGCCGCGAGATCTACCGCCCGCGCCGCATGCTGCGCCGCCTCGGCGCCATCCACCGCTCCGGCTTCCCGGTGGTGCACGGCCTGTCGCTCATGTCCCAGCTCCCCATGCGCCACGCGCTCGGCAAGGCGCGCCAGGCCTGGCTCGCCGAGCAGGCCGCCGGCACCGCCGCCGCGCCCGCC
>JAJYAW010000412.1 GCA_021779335.1 Myxococcales bacterium
TGGCGCCGTTCCGGCTCCTCGACGAGCTCCCGGAAGACCCGGCGGCCGCGCCGGCGGCGCCCCGGCCGCTGGCCGGCTGGCAGGCGCTGCTGCGGGCCCACTGGCAGGCGCACCGGGTGGCCGCGCTGCCGGGGCTCGCCTTCCTCGCCGTGCCGGCGCGCCTGGGGGACGGCGGGGCGCCGGCGAGGCGCTTCGGCGAGACCCGGCTTCACGGCGCCCTGCGCGCCAGCGCCCTGGACGGCGCGAGGCTCCGGCTCGACGCGGCGGTGGCCCTGGCGCCCCGTCTCGATCACGACGCCGTCCGGCTGCGCGGCGAGCTCCGGCTCGGGCCTGGCGACGACGCGGTGGCGCTCCTGGCGCGGCCGCCCCCCGGCGCCGAGGCTGACGGCGACGCCGCCCTGGCCCCCTTCGGCGTCCTGGTGCTCCCGGCGCCCGGGGGGGCGGCGCGCGACGTGACGCTCCAGGTCTCGCTGCGCGTCCAGGAGGCCGAGGTGGCGCTGCTCGACCCGCTCGGCCGGCCGGTGGCGCGCGGGCGCGCCGAGCTCGGCTACGTGCGCCCTGCCTGAGCGCGGCCGAGCCGCCGCGCCAGCGCCTGCATCCGGACGACGAGCGGGTCGTCGGTGACGCTGCCCAGGAGCCGCTCCGGCGGGATGAAGCGCTGCGAGAAGTACCGGACGCAGGCGTCGAGCTCGCGGACCTTCATGCCCGGGTGGGCGAAGCGCCAGGCCAGCGGGGCCAGCTCGTCGAGGGAGTACCCGGCCACCCTGCTGCGGTAGCTGGCGTGGTCCTCGCTCCCCGGCGTGAGCGTGTAGGTCGTGAGGTGTGGCGTGACCCCGAGGCCGTAGAGCCAGAGGACCGCCTCGAGGATGTCGTCGGTGGTCTGATCGGGCAGCCCGACGAGGTAGAAGGCTCGCAGGCGCTGGCCCGTGTAGCCGTGCGCGCGCAGGATCTCCACGGCGCGCACGAACTGGTCGCGCCCCTGGGGGCGGTTCATGGCGCGGGCACGCACGGGGTCGATGGTCTCGAGGGCCAGGCGCACCACCTCCACGCCGGCGGCGGCGAAGCGCCGCACCAGCGCCTCGTCCACCTGGCTGGCGGCGATGCCGGTGGCGAAGTCGAGCGCCACGCCGAGCCGCTCCTGCGCCACCAGGTCGAGCAGGGGCTCGACGTGCCGGCCGCGCCGGTAGAGCACCGCGTCGTCGTGGAAGGCGAAGCGGCGCACCCCCTGGAGCGCCACCTTGGCCTTCATCTCGGCCAGGACCTCCTCTGGCTGGCGGGCCAGCACCTGGCCACCGTTGAGCGCCGGGGTGACGCAGTAGCTGCAGCGGTGGGGGCAGCCCTTGACGAGGCGGAGCCAGTCCTCCGCCACCGGCCCCGGGATGAGATCGATGGCCGTCGCGGCGAAGGCGGCGCCGGCGACGGCGCCCCGGTGCGTCTCGTCGGCCCCGGCCTGCAGGGCCGCCTGCGGGCACAGGGTGGGGAAGTTGCCGCCCAGCACCACCCGCGCGCCCGGCTGGGCCCGGCGGCAGGCCGCCACCACCTCGGCGAAGATGGGGGCGTGCCACGTGAAGGTGGCGCTGATGGCGATGAGGTCCGGGGAGAAGTCGGCGAGCCGGCGCTCCAGCTGCGAGCCGTCCAGGCCGAGGTGCCAGACCTCGCGCTCCACCGGCTCCTCGCCGTCGTCGCCGCAGCGCAGGCGGCGCCGGACGTGGCGCTGGGGCCGCCCCTGGAGGAGCGGATCGGCCAGGGCGTCCAGCAGCTGCACCTCGGCCCCTCGATCGCGCAGCCAGGTGGCGAGGCGCAGCAGGCCGAAGGGCGGGGTGCGCGCGGAGACGAGCGCGTCGGGCCCCTCGAGCGCCTCCGGCACCGGAGGGTTGAGGAGCAGCACGCGCTTCCCGGCGGCGGCGAGGAGCTCCGACATCCACCCACGCTACCGGCTGGCGGGCCGGCGGGGCAAGGCGGCCGGCGCGCTCAGGCGGCGGAGGCCCCGAAGGCCGCGGCGAAGACGCGCTCGAAGATCGCGCCGTCTCGGGCGTTGCGCCGGGCGCCGGCCGCGACGAGCGCCTCGCGCCGGGGCTCCTGGAGCGCCTGCCGGAGCGCCGCGGCCAGGGCCCCCACGTCCCCGGGCGGAACCAGCAGCCCGTTCACGCCGTCCTCCACGTAGTCGCGCACCGCCGGCACGTCGCTGGCCACCACCAAGGTGCCGAGGTGCTGGGCGATGGCCAGCGTCTGCTGGCCGCAGCTCCACTCTCCGGCGCGGAGCGGGAGGGCCAGCACGCGCGCGTGGCCCACCGCCGAGACGAAGTCCCGCAGCGGCACGAGGTCGTGGTAGGCGAGCCACGGCGAGTCCACCGGCGGCAGGCGCCGCAGGTCGGTGAGGACGTGGATCTCGAGGCTGGCCCGCTCCGCCGCGCCCGCCAGCGTGGCGAGGTCGCGGCTGTTGATGCCCGCCACCAGCACGCCGCCGCGCACCCCGGCCAGCGCCGGCGGCAGCGGCGCCACCTCGGCGAAGGCCTCCGCGGCGGTGGGCAGGAGGCACCCCTGGGAGGCCGTGGTGGCCGGGTGGAAGTCGATCCGCTCGGCAGGGAGCCCCGCCTCCACGAGCCGCTCGCGGTGCACACGGGTGGTCACGTACCAGCGCACCAGCGGCGACGCCGCGGCGAGGGCGAGCGGATCCTCGCCGTAGGCGCGCCGGACCAGCGCCCGCAGGGGCTCCACCCGGTCGAGGACCTGCACCACGTTGACGAGCCACCGCAGGGGGCGCAGGCGCCGCCGGCTGCGGACGTAGTGGAGCAGCACCGCCTCCGGCGCCTCGGCGAAGACGCCGTCGTAGCCGTCGCACTCGGCCACGGCCAGGTCGAGCGCCTCCCGCCGGATGACCGGACCCTGCTCGCCGGAGCGCCGGAAGTGGACCAGGTCCTCGAAGGTGAAGCCGGCGATGGTGAGCTCGAGCCCACTCCACCGGATCCTTCGGCCCGCCAGGGCGCCGCGCGCCTCGTTGAGGACGTGGAGGATCCTCACCCGGCCCCCCCCGCCCCGTGCGCCCGCAGCCAGGCCGGCGCCGGCGCCCCCACCCCCTCCAGCCAGGACGCCAGCGCCATGGCGCCGAGCCCCCGCTCCTCCTCGGTGGCCGAGCCGTCGGCGACGTGGAGGAGGTAGACGCCGATCTCCCCGGCCACCGCGGGCGGCCGGGGCGCGCCCGGCGCGAGCCGCCGGAGCTCCAGCTCGAAGGGCTGGCCAGCGGCGTCCGCCATTCCGAGGCGCACCGCTCCCTCCCACTCGTCGCCGATCCAGGCGAGCGTCCAGCGGGCCAGGACCTCGCCGGGCCGGAGCTCGCCGAAGAGCGCCAGGATCTCCGCGCCGCGGCTCCTGGGCGCCGGCGGCGGAGAGCCGGGCCAGGCGCAGCGGGGGTGGCCGCCCGCGGCCCCGGGGGGCGCCCCCGGCGG
>JAJYAW010000413.1 GCA_021779335.1 Myxococcales bacterium
GCCGGGCCCGCGCCCTGCGCCCGGGCGCCGGCGGCCAGGAGCGCCAGCAGCGCGGCGACGGCGGCGCGCGCGCTCACTCGGTCCACTCCCAGCGCAGCTTGAGGTCGAGCCCGTGATCGCCGGCCCAGCGCAGCTTGGTGTTCTGGCCCTGCTCGCCGCCCAGGGCCTCCGGGTTGTCGGTGTCGAACTGGTACTGGAGCGCCGTGTGGTCGCCCAGCCGCAGCTCGACCTGGGCCCGCTGGCCGCGCGCCCCGGAGAGCGGCGCCTGGAAGCGCAGCCGCAGCCGGTCGCGCCAGGCCCAGGACTCGAACTCGGCGCGCGGCTCCACCTGGCCCGTCAGCTCGGAGTAGACGCTGGTGATGCGCACCGAGACGTCGCGCAGCGGCCCGCCGCGTGGCAGGAAGCGGCGCACCTGCTCGGGCAGGCCCGAGGCGGCGAAGAGCGCCTGGGCCGCGGCCGCGGTGGCCAGCCCCTGCGTGCCGCTGCCGAGCGGCGTGTCCCGCCGCGTGAAGCCCATGGAGAGGAGCGTGATGATGTCCGGCTGGGAGAGGGACGGCGTGCTGGTGAGCGTGACCCGCGGGTCGGTCATGGTGCCGAAGAGGTGCATGAAGACCTGGTAGTCCGCCACGCGCGCCTCGCCGTGCACGTCCAGCGCCATCTCCACCTTGTGCCGATCCGTGAAGTCGACCACCGCGTGGCTCAGGTCGAACTCGTTGCCGCGGAAGAGGGCGCGGCTCCCCTCGGTCATGGCCAGCGTGCCCAGCAGCCCGGGCGCCGCCAGGCTGCCGGTCAGCAGGAGGTCGCCGCGCATGCCGCCGCGCACCAGGTCGTTCTCGACGCGGACGTCGCCGTCGACGGCCAGCTGCAGGTCGAAGCGGAGCCACTCCCCCGCCTTGTCATAGGCGCGCGGCGGCGGGGGCCGGCGGCGGCGCACGTCGTAGATGGTCTTCTCCAGGTCGACGTTCTCGGTGTAGCGGGCCCGGGCGACGTGGAGGCGCCCGGTCACCACCGTCTCGTCCAGCGTGCCGGCCGCCTCCAGCCGCCCGTTCAAGGTGGCCGGCAGGTAGCTGGGCACCGCCACCGGGACGTCGTCGAGCTGGGCCTCGACCCGCAGGTGGGACGGGACCAGCCGCGCCAGCTCCACCTCGCCGGACAGGCCCACCCTCGCGCCGTTGACCTGCGCCTCCAGCCCGTCGAAGAGCACCTTGTTCTGCGAGAAGGCCAGGTCCCCGTGCAGCTGCTCGAAGGCGGCCTGGCCGCCGCGCAGCACGAAGCCGGCCTCCTCGAGCCGCCCGGCGCCGAGCAGCACGGGCGCCTCGGTGGTGCCGCCCACGTGGGCCTCCAGCGCCAGGCGGCCGTGGGGCCGGCGCAGCAGCGGCAGCACGCCGCCCAGGAGCCGGAGGTCGAGCGAGCCCACCGCCTCCAGGGCCAGCGCCCCGTCCGCGTCGGCCGCGCCGGAGAGGGAGAACTCGGTGTTGGCGCCGCGGATGGCGAAGCGCCCCACCTCGAGCCGCCCGGCCTCCAGGGCCAGCTCCACCGGCCCGGCGTTCTCCAGCTTGAGGTCCAGGTAGCCGGCCGAGAGCCGCTCCAGCCGGACCCGCGCCCGCGCCGCGCCGACGTCCTCCAGGTCGCCCTCGGCGGTGGCCACCCCCTCCACCGCGGCCTTGAGGCCGATGGGCGGCTCGCCCGGCCAGAGCCGCGCGGCGTCCTCCAGCTTGAGCTCGGCGCGGGCGTGGAACGGCACCCGCCCCTCCAGCCGCGCGTCCCCGGTGAAGCGCACCCCGTCGGCCCCTCCGGTGAGGAGCAGCCGGCGCCCCACCACCGTCCCGCCGGCCTGCACCGTGCCGAGCGAGGCGCCGCGCAGCGAGAGGGCGTCGCCGTTCACCGCGAAGTGCACGTCCGGCACCTCGAAGCTGCCCGCCAGCGTGGCCGAGCCGGAGAGCGACCCGCCCCACTCGCCGCCGGGCAGCGCCAGCGCCGCGGCCGGCACGCCCGCCAGGGCCACCGCGAGATCCCAGGGGTAGGGGGCCGCCAGGGTCCAGCGCCCGGTGGCCGAGGCCGTGCCCGGGCCGTACCGGAGCTCCAGCCGGTCGAAGCGGACCTGCGACGCCGCGGCGACGTGGCCGGCCACGCGGCCGGCGTCGAAGCGGCGCCCCAGCAGCGCGCCCGGGCCGAGCCGCCCCTCGAAGTCGGCGTCGAGCGCCGCGGCCGGACCGCTGGCCCGCGCCGTCACCTCCTCCACCCGGCCGTCCAGGGCGTCCCGCACCACCTTGCTGCTGGGGAGCCAGTCCTGCACCGACTCGAAGAGATCGCGGAGCCGCCCGGAGGCGGTGAGGCGCGAGGCGGTCACCCGGATGGGCTTGCTTCCCAGGTCCACCGTGGCGAAGCCCTGGTAGCGGGTCTGGCCGCGCAGCCCCTGGATGTTGGAGAGCCGCATGGTGAAGTCCGGGCCGTACGCCAGGTCGGCCGAGACGGCGCCCAGATCCAGCGTGAGGAACTTGAAGCGCCTGGCCTCGAGGCGCGCCTCGGCGCGCGGGTTGCCGTAGGGCGCCGCGCCCACCCGGGCCGTCACCGCGGCGCGGCCACCCCAGGGGAGCCCGGCCACGTGCCGCAGGGCGTCCAGGTCCAGCTCGCCGCGGGCCCGCACCTCGAACCCCTGCGCCACCGAGAAGTGGACCGCCGCGTCGAGGTCCGCCCACCCCTGCCCCACCTCGAGGCGCGCCTGGTCGAAGTAGACCCCGTCCTGGCGGATGCGGAAGGGGGCGGCCACCCGCCCGTGCTCGAAGTCCAGGACGGTGAAGTCGCCGGGGTGGGCGCCGCGCCACGGCCCGGCCAGCGAGCGGAAGCCCGTGGTGGTCACGTCGAGCCGGCCGTCGATGGCCGGCGGCACGACGGTGCCGCCGAGGCGCCCCGTGCCGTCGAGGCGGCCGGCCACCCAGGCGCCCGGGACGGCCAGCCGCTCCAAGAGGTCGCCGAGCTCCACGTCCTCCAGCTTCACCACGGCCTCGATGGGGACGTCGCGCTGCAGCTTGACCGACCCGGTGGCGCTGATGCGGCCCGCGCCGAACGGGAGCTCCAGCGAGTCGACGGCGATGCGGTCGCCGGCCCACCGCCAGGTGGCCTGGCCGGCGCCCGGCGCCACGTCGCGCCCGTGCCGCAGGTGCTCGAAGCGGACCTTCCCGCCGAGGCGGGGCGCCTGCAGGGTCCCCTCGAGGTGGGCGTCCGCGGCCACGTCGCCCTGCCAGGGCGCCGCCGAGACGCCCGCCAGGGCCACCAGGCCCGGCAGCGTCCCCTCGGCGCTGGCGCTCAGGTCGAAGACCGGGTCGCAGAGCGTCTTGACCGAGCCGCGCAGGCCGAGCCGCGCCCCGCCCACCTGCGCCTCGGCCCGCGCCAGCACCAGGGCGGAGAGATCCAGCGCCACCGCCCCCTCCACCGCCGGGCGGGTC
>JAJYAW010000414.1 GCA_021779335.1 Myxococcales bacterium
CGTGGCCGTCCGGGGGCGCCGCGTCCACCGCGGCCGGGGCGGCGCGGCCGAGGAGCACGCCGTCGCCGACGGGCTCGCCGAAGGCCTCGGCCGGCAGCGCCACGCGCCAGAGCGTGCCGCGGTTGTCGCGGTGGAGCGGGCGGGCGAAGCCCTTCTGCACCAGGGCGTCGAGCACGCGCAGCAGGCGGCGCTCCGAGAGGCGCAGGCGGGCCATCAGCTCCCGCTTGGCGGCGCGCGCCCAGTTGCGCCCCTCGCCGTAGGAGAGCCGGAGGAGCTGCAGGTAGGCCGCCTGCTCCTCGGCCTCCAGCGCCTCGCCGGCCCGGTCGAGCGCCTCGAGCGGGATGGCCACGAAGCCGGCGCGGATCCGGGCGGCGCCGAGGAGCTCGCCGGCGAACGGGAGGCGGCGCATCTCGCCGGGCGCCAGCGCCTCGGCCGGCACGGCGGCGGGGTCGAGCCGCGCCGTGCAGAGCGCGGCGCTGCCGCGGACACCCCGGTAATAGGCCACGCCCTTCGCCACGACGCCTCCGCCCTCGAAGCCCGAGGCCCCGAGGGTAATCGCTCGATATCGGAGGTCAATTTTCCTGCCGGGGCCCAGACGAGCACGACGCCCCTCGAGGGCGCCGCGGGACCGACCGGAGGCTGGTGACGCGGGGCCTAGATGAGCCCGCGCGACCGGCGGAGCAGCTCCACCGTCTTGCCGTACTCGATGTCGAAGGCCGCCGTCCCCTCCTGGAGGTGCTTCAGGCGGGCGCGGGCCTCGCGGTCGATCTCGTCGTCGACGTCCAGGTGCTTCTTGAAGATGCCGAAGATCTTCTTCCTGAGGACGTGGTCCTCGGTGAAGACCTCCTCGACGTTGCGGGAGACCAGGAGGAACTCGATCATCTGGCCGATGACGTACTCGATCCCCTCGTCGCCCATCTTGAAGCCGCGCACGTCGGCCATCTCGCGCTTCACGGCGTTGAAGCGGGAGTGGTCGTAGCCGCGCCGCTCCAGCGCCTCGCGGGTCGCGCCGTTGACGCGCTCCTCGGCGGCCAGGTACTCCTTCATGATGGCCGCCATGTCCATCTCGGCGTCGGCGATCCGAAGCGTCTCCACCTCGACGTCGCCGTCCTGCATGAGGGTCGAGACGACCTCGCGGGCGATGGTGGGGATGACCTTGGGGTAGAGCCGCATTGATTTTTCCTCGCCTCGACGTCCGGGGCCCACGCCATGGGCCACTTGTTGCGCCGTGAGCAGGGACCGCGGTTGAAAGGTGAAGCCTTGTAAACCCCAGGCTGCGGGCCGGGCAAGGGAAAACTACCTTGTTTGGGCACTTTCCGTGCAGGGAAAATCCCCGGGCGCCCTATCCGGAACGCTCGACCCGGGGCTGCTTCATCCCCGGAAAACAGGAGCGGCACCCCCGCGAAGGGGGTGCCGCGCGTCACTGCCGGGACTGGCCGGTGCTGCGCCGGCGCCGGGGGTCGTGAGCCACTCAGGCCGCGTGGATCTTCATCACCTCGGCGAGCAGCTTGAGCGCCTCGGCCTTGGGGCGCTGGAAGGCGTTGCGCCCCATGATGGAGCCGAAGGCGCCGCCCTCGGCGATCCCCTTCACCTCGGCCAGCACCTCCTCGGTCCCCTTGGCCTCGCCGCCGGAGAAGATGACGATCCGCTTGCCGTTGAAGGCGCTCTGCACGACGTGGCGGACCCGCTCCGGCAGGGTCTTGATGGGGATCTGCTGCTTCTCGTAGACCTTCTTGGCCTCGGGGTGCTCCACCAGCTCCTTGGGCGGCTTCACCTTGATGACGTGCGAGCCCATCTGCGCCGCGATCTGCGCGGCGTAGGCGGCGATGTCCACCGCCGTCTCGCCCTCCTTGCTGACGCCGCTGCCGCGCGGGTAGCTCCAGGTCACCACCACCAGGCCGGCCGCCTTGGCCTCCTCGGTGAGGGCCCGCAGCGCCTCGAGCTGCGAGTTGCGGGCGTCGGAGCCGGGGTAGATGGTGAAGCCGACGGCGGCGCAGCCGAGCCGCACGGCCTCGCGCACCGAGCTGGTCACCGCCGAGACGGGCCCGCCGCCGAGCTTGGAGAGCGAGTCGGAGTTGTTCACCTTGAGGATGAGCGGGATCTGGCCGGCGTACCGGTGGGCCACCGCCTCGATGAAGCCGAGCGGCGCCGCGTAGGCGTTGCAGCCCGCCTCGAGGGCCAGCTGGATGTGGTACTCCGGGTCGTAGCCGGCCGGGTTGGGGGCGAAGGAGCGGGCCGGGCCGTGCTCGAAGCCCTGGTCCACCGGCAGGATGACCAGCTTGCCGGTGCCCGCCAGCGTGCCCGACATGAGGAGCCGGTAGAGGTTGGCGCGCGTCCCGGCGTTGTCGGACTCGTACCAGGAAAGGATTTCCTTCACTCGCGGGGTGATCGCCATCGTGGAGCCTCCAGGCTCGGGGTTTGCGTCGGGTGCGTGGGCGCGCCACCAGCGGGCGCCGCGGAGCGCGTATCTTCCGGCTGAGGCGGGCGCGAATGCAAGCTTTGGAACGCGGCCGCGCCTGCGGTGACCGCGGCGCCGCGGCCTCGCCTCGTCCGGCGGTGCCGTGACGCACCGTCACGGACCGGGCCCGCGCGCCCGGTAGCACCGCGCCACGAAGCCGCACCCCTCGGCCCTGCAGCGCGCCTCGGTCCGGCCCAGCTCGGCCGGAGCCCGGTCGCCCTCCCCGCGGGCCGCCCCGGCGGCCAGCGCCGGGGCCTCGACGGCGAAGCGGGCCAGCGCCTCGGCCGTGGGCGTCACGTCCACCCCGCGCAGGTCGCCGCGGAGGAACTGGAGCCGCGCCTCGACGCCCGCGCCGCCGTGGGCTCGCGAGGCGGCCGCGGCGTAGGCGAGGAGCTGCACCCGGTAGCGCTCGGCCGAGTCCGGGCGCGCCACGGCGTACTTGAAGTCGACGACCAGGAGCGGGGCCCCGCGGCGGCCCGGCAGCACCAGCGCGTCGATGGCGCCGTTCAGGTAGCAGGCCGGCGCCCCCGGCGCCGGGTCGAGCCGCAGGAGGAAGGGCACCTCGCGCCGGAGGCGGCCGGCCGCGGCCGCCCGGGCCAGGAGGCGCCCGCCGCTGGAGTCGGCGAAGCGGGCCACCTCGCGCAGGATGCGGCGCACGCCGGGCCCCTCCGGATCGTAGCCTCGTCGCGCCGCCACGGCGGCGAGCTGGGCGCGCCGCTCGAGCGGCGGGGCCCCGAGATCCGTCTCGGCGAGCATGGCGTGGGCCAGCGTGCCCCGGGCCGTGGCGCGCGCCGGATCGTCGTCCAGCGCGCCGCCTCGCTCGCCCCTCGGCTCGACGAGGCCGAGGCCGCGGGACAGGTGGTGGCGGCGCGGGCAGCGGGCGTACTCCGCGAGGTCCGTGACGGCGAGCCGGACGGCCGGGAGCGGCGCCGACGCGGCGAGGCGCGGGGCTTCGAGTCCGGCGGCGGCCTCGACCTCCACCCCCT
>JAJYAW010000415.1 GCA_021779335.1 Myxococcales bacterium
GCCACCAGGGCCGCGCCGGGCGGCAGGCGCACCCGGCTGGCCAGCCAGGCTCCGAGCGGGCGCGCCACGGCGGGGCGCCCTTCGTACTTGAGGGCGTGGACCGCGTCGGCGAGCGGGCCGCCGTAGAGGCCGCCGGCTCGCACGGCGTCGAAGGCCGGCGGTGAGGCGTGGCAGGCGCCGCAGATCGCATCGGGGCCCGGCAGGCCACAGCGCTGGCAGCCCGGCGCCACCGCCTCGAGCGCCTCCTGACAGGTGGAGCAGAAGGGGCGCGCGCCGCAGGGCTCGGCGCAGGCGGCGCAGCGCGGCGGGTAGAGGAGATCGAGGAGGGCGTCGAGGAGCGGGGGAGTCACTCGCTGCGCTCGACGCAAGCAGCGTGCCCAAGCAGCGTGCCTCTCGCCTCTTGGCCCAACCGAGAGTAGTTCACGCTTACCGAGAGTAGTTCCCGCTAAGTCTGGGTCCCTCCCGGATGAGCACGAAGGACCGAGGCCAATTTGACCCCGACGGGACCGGGTCGTCCGTGACTCCGCATCGGGAGCGCGGCACGCGCGGCCCTCACGCGGCCTGGAGGCTCGGTCGGGCGCACGTCCGACGTCCACTCCCGAGGATCAGGCGAACGGGAGCCGTCGGACCGCCGGCCAACGCTCGAGGCTAGGGCCCGTTGGCGATGCCGCTGGCCTCTACCCGCTTGCCGCGCAAGGGGCTGCGTGCCGGACGCGCATGAGCCAGGTCCCGTGCGGGAAGAGGACATCGCGAGTCCCCTCGGCCCAGGCGTCGAGCGCCTCTCGATAGCTTCGGGCGAACTCGCGGAGTCGCCGCAGCGCCACGACGCGCAACTCCACGTCCCTGGTCGCCACCCGTGGGTTGAGGCGGCCGCGCGGCTCCTCGGTGGTCGGCCTATCGCCCGGATCCCTGGCCAGGACGCCAGGCGCGGAGAGGAAGGTGCGGCCCTGCCCATCGAGCCGGCCCGCAGCCAGGTCCTCGTCGTCCTGGAGCCGGCGTCGCAGGCGCTCGACGAAGGCCGCGTCGGCCTCGGCGCCAGGGGGCCGGACGAGGGTCAGCCGCCCGACCGCGGGCATGGCCCCGTCCTTGCGGAAGAACGCCTCCGGCCGCTCGATCAACAGCGGCTCTCCGCCGATGAGGCCAGGATCGGACCAGAGCCCGGGCCACTCGGAGCCGCGGCGGACGAGGCCGGCGGCCACGGGGTTCGCGAGGACGTACGCCATCTTGTCGACGACGGCCGCGGCGTCCTCCAGCCGGACGGCGCTGTAGCTGTCGGGGTCCCAGAAGGACTCTCGCCGACCGAGCGAGGCATTGGTCGCCCTGGCGACGAGTCCGTCGAGGTAGCGCTGGAAGTCGGGGAGCCTCGCGTGCGGATCAGTGACGACGAGGTGGAAGTGGTTGGAGAGGACGCAGTAGGCGTGAAGCTCGATCTGGAAGCGCTCGGCCGCGACGGCGAGGACGTAGCGGAAGATGCCGGTGGTCGTCGCCGAGGGGCGAAGGAAGAAGCGGCGCTCCGAGCAGCGGCGAGTGACGAGGTAAGTGCTGCCAGCGAGCACCTGGCGCGGGGCGGTCATGCCGGGAGCAGGTGGCAAGAGCCGGGCCGGCCGGCGCGGCCTGTATTTCCACGGATTCTGGCACGCGCGCCGGCCGCACGGCGCACCAGAGGTCCGCCGAAACTTCTCTCGGTCAGGTCAGGCAAGGCAAGGTGAGGCACCCGCAGGCCAGCGGGCCTACCGCTGGACCAGCCCGAGCCCCTTCATCTGGGCGGGCTGCGGGAGCCCCATGACCTGCATCGCCGTCGGGGCCACGTCAGCCAGCACGCCCTTCGAGCGGAGCCGGGCGCCGCGGAAGTCTGGGTCGGCCAGGATGAAGGGGACCGGGTTGAGCGTGTGGGCGGTGTGCGGCTGCCCCGTCACGGGGTCGGTCATGAGCTCGCAGTTGCCGTGGTCCGAGGTGACCAGCATGGCCATGTGCTGGCCCTGCGCCGCTTGCCAGAGCCGGCCCACGCACTCGTCCACCACCCTCACGGCCTTGACGGCGGCCTCCAGGACCCCGGTGTGGCCCACCATGTCGGGGTTGGCGTAGTTGACCAGCACGAAGCCGTACTGGCCGGTGCCGACCGCCGCCACCAGCTTGTCGGTCACCTCGCGGGCGCTCATCTCCGGCTTCTGGTCGTAGGTCTTCACGTCCCGCGGGCTGGGCACCAGGATGCGGTCCTCGCCCGGGAAGACGGTCTCGCGCCCGCCGTTGAAGAAGAAGGTGACGTGGGCGTACTTCTCGGTCTCGGCGCAGCGCATCTGCCTCAGGCCGGCGCGGCTCACCATCTCCGGGAAGATCTCCTCCAGGCTGGTGGGGCCGAAGGCCACCGGGTACGGGAACGTCTCGTCGTACTGGGTCATGCAGACGTAGGCGGAGAGGCGCGGCGCCACCTTGCGGTCGAACTCCTTGAAGCCCTCCTCGGCCAGGGCGCGGGTGATCTCGCGGGCCCGGTCGGCGCGGAAGTTGAAGAACAGCACGGCGTCGCCGTCCCTCACCGAGCCCACCGGCCTCCCCTCCGAGTTGACGACGACGGTGGGCTTGATGAACTCGTCGGTCTCGCCGTGGGCGTGGGACGACTCCACCGCCATGACGCCGTTCCCGGCGCGGTAGCCCTCGCCGCGCACCATGGCGGCGTAGGCCTGCTCCACCCGGTCCCAGCGCTTGTCGCGGTCCATGGCGAAGTAGCGCCCGTGCACCGAGGCGACGCGCCCGTACCCGGTCTCCTCGATGCGCCGCTCCAGGGCGCGCATGTAGCCGACGCCGGAGCTGGGCGGCGTGTCGCGCCCGTCCATGAAGGCGTGGACGAAGCAGCGGCTCACCCCCTCGCGGCGCGCCAGGTCCATGCAGGCGTAGAGGTGCTCCTGGCTGGAGTGCACGCCGCCGTCGGACACCAGCCCCATGAGGTGCAGCGCGCCGCCGGACGCCTTGGCCTTGCGGCAGGCCAGCAGGATCGCGTCGTTCTGGAAGAAGGAGCCGTCCTCGACGGCCCGGTTGATGCGCACCAGGTCCTGGTAGACGATCCGTCCGGCGCCCAGGTTGGTGTGGCCCACCTCCGAGTTGCCCATCTGCCCCTCGGGGAGCCCCACCGAGAGCCCGCTGGTCTCCAGCTGCGTCGACGGGTACTCGCGCGCCAGCGCGTCCATGCTGGGCGTGCCCGCGATGGCGATGGCGTTGGCCTCGCGCTGGGCGCGGAGGCCCCAGCCGTCGAGGACGACGAGCAGGACGGGCTTGATCTTCGGCACGCGGACCTCTGGAGCGGCGGGAGGACGAAGGTCCGCCGATGATAGGGCCTGACCGGGAGGTGCTCAAGAACGCCGCCCTGGCGCCGGACCTCGGGCGCCCCTGGCCGGTGGCCGGTCGCCAGGGCCGGCCCGCGCGCGCCACGACGCCCCGCCCCCGGGTTC
>JAJYAW010000416.1 GCA_021779335.1 Myxococcales bacterium
CTGGCGGAGCGGCGCGCCCGGGGCCGGCCCCTCGGCGCGCTCGACGAGCGGGCCCGGGCCCGGCTGGCCCGCTTCCTCCTGGGGCGGGGCTTCGCCGGCGCGGTGGTGGCCCGCACCCTGGGCGGCTTCGAGGACCGGGAGCTCGACGAGGCCTGACGGCTCGCGCCGTTCTGCGCTATGGTCCGCCCCCGCATGCGCGCCCGTCTCGTCGCCCTGGCCCTCCTCCCGCTGCTGGCCTGCGCCACCGCCCACACCACCGCCTCCGGCGAGGTGCTGTACGGCAAGACCGCCGAGGAGGACTACCTGGCCGGCGTGGACATGCTGGCCAAGTCGGAGTGGACGACGGCCCAGAAGCTCCTGGAGCACGTCCGCACCAAGTACCCCTTCTCCAAGTACGCCGCGCTCGCCGAGCTCCGCCTGGCCGACGCCAAGTTCAAGCAGGAGAAGTACACCGAGGCGGCCGAGGCCTACGAGGCCTTCGTGAAGCTCCACCCGACGCACGACGAGGCGGACTACGCCGCCTACCGGGTGGCGCTGTCCCACCTCAAGGACGCGCCCATGGACTTCGCGCTGCTGCCGGCCTCCTTCGAGAAGGACCAGCGGCAGCTCCGGGCCGCGGCGGAGTCGTTCAAGGCCTTCCTCAAGGCGCACCCCGGCACCAAGTTCCAGGCCGAGGCGGAGCGGCAGCTGGCCGACGCGCAGGGGCGGCTGGCGGCCCACGAGTGGTACGTGGCCAACTTCTACTTCAAGCGGGAGCACTGGGCCGGCGCGGCGGGCCGGCTGGAGACGCTCGTCAAGGACTACCCGGGCTCGAAGCGGGAGCCCGAGGCCCTGCTGCTGCTGGCGCGCGCCTACCTCGCCGAGCAGGAGGGCTTCCGCGCCCAGCAGGCGCTGCAGAAGTTCCTGGCGCGCTACCCGCAGGACCCGCGCCGCCCCGAGGCCGAGGCGCTCCTTGCCGGGCTTCGGAAGTAGGCGCCGGGCGCGCCAGGCGCTGGAGTCGCGCGCCGGGGCCCCCTACCTCTTCCCGGCCCTCCTCACGCTGGCGGTGCTGGCGCTGGGCTGGTGGCTCAAGGACGCCGTGCCGGCGCTCTCGGCGGCGGCGGAGGCGCCGGAGCAGCAGGTCCGCCGGGCGCTGGGCGAGCTGACCAGCGCCCGGCTCGAGGACGTCTACGGCCACGCCGCCGGCGGGCTGGCCGAGCTCACCAGGCTCCGCTTCGGCGACGTGACGGTGGCGCTGGAGGGGGAGCGCGCCCGGGTCGTCGCCATGGCCGAGGGCACCGGCCGGGTGGCCTGGCGGGGCCAGGTCATCTCGCTGGCCTACGTCGGGCGCGAGGCCTTCACGATGCGCCGCTGCCGCTTCGCCGGGTGGTGCGCCGAGGGCGAGGCGCTCGGCGAGCTCCGGCCGCTGCTGCGCCTCCTCTTCCGGCGGCTCGACGCCTTCAACGGCGGCGACGCGGCCGCCTACGGCCGGCTGGTGGCGGAGGACTACCGGGGCGCGGGGGGCAAGCCGGCGGTGCTGGCCCGGCTGGCGCGCGACCTGGCCCGCGGGCCGAGGGCGACGCTGCAGGTGACCGGCTGGCAGCTCCGGGTGGAGCGCGGCGAGGCCACCGTGGGCGAGGACGAGCGGCTCACGGTGGGCGGGGCGGCGCCGGCCACGCTGCGCGCCCGCCTGCTGCTGGTCCGCCAGGCGGATCGCTGGGTCATCGCCGACGGGCTCTAGTCAGGCGGCCGCGGCGGGGTACACTCGGGGGACGCCGGAGGACCCCACCACATGGAAGACACCCTGAAGCAGGCCCTCGCGCTCGGGCGCGGCTACTACCTCAAGAAGGAGTACACGCTCGCCGAGCAGTACCTGACGGAGGTGGTGGAGGCGAACCAGTCCTTCGCCGACGTCTACAACATGCTGGGCGTCGTCTACCACGACCAGGGCCAGTACCAGAAGGCGCAGCGGGCCTTCGAGGCCGCGCTCCGCATCAACCCCGGCTACACCGACGCGGCGCTCAACCTGGCCGTCACCTACAACGACACCGGGCGCTACCAGGAGGCGCAGGAGACCTACCGCCACGCCCTCTCCCGCTCCGGCGCGAGCCAGGGGAAGCTGGACCGCTTCGTGGCCGGCAAGCTCTCCAACATGTACGCCGAGATCGCCGACGTCTACCTCTCGGCCGGGATGTTCACCGAGGCCATCGCCGAGTACCGCCGCGCCCTGGCGCTGGGCACCACCTTCGTCGACATCCGGACCCGCCTGGCCGGGGCGCTGCGCGACGCGGGCGAGCGCGACGCCGCCATCGCCGAGTACGAGCAGGTGGTGCGCCAGAGCCCGAACTACGTGCCGGCGCGGCTCAACCTGGGGCTCTCGCTGCTGGCGGCGGGGCGCAAGGCGGAGGCGGTCACGCACTGGGAGGCCGTGCTGGCCATCAGCCCCGGCAACCGCAACGCCGAGATGTACCTGACGCTGGCGGGGTCGAAGGGTTAAGGCGCCATGGGGACGGAGCAGGAGAAGACCGTCCGGCTCACCACCCTGTCGCACGGCGCCGGTTGAGCCTGCAAGATCCGCCCAGCGGACCTGGCGCAGGTCCTGCGCCGCCTTCCCCGGTCGACCGATCCCAGCGCCCTGGTGGGCCACGACACCAGGGACGACGCGGCCGTCTACCGGCTCTCCGCCGACCAGGCCATCGTCGAGACCGCCGACTTCTTCACGCCGGTGGTGGACGATCCCTACTGGTTCGGCCGCATCGCCGCGGCCAACGCCTTCTCCGACGTGTGGGCCATGGGCGGCCGGCCGCTCTTCGCCCTCAACCTGGTGGGCTGGCCGGTCAAGACGCTCGGGATGGACGTGCTCGGCGAGGTGCTGCGCGGCGGGGCCGAGGCGGCGGCGCTGGCGGGCGCGTCGGTGCTGGGCGGCCACTCCATCGACGACCCCGAGCCCAAGTACGGCATGGCGGTGACCGGCCTGGTCCACCCGGACCGGATCCTGCGCAACGTGGGGGCCCGGCCGGGCGATCGGCTCCTCCTCACCAAGCCGCTCGGCTCCGGCATCGTCACCACCGCCATCAAGCGCGGCCTGGCGCTGGGCGCCCTGCAGGAGCAGGTGACCCAGCTCATGGCCGGGCTCAACCGGGCGGCCGGCGAGGTCCTCGCGGCCAGCGGGCAGGTGCACGCCCTCACCGACGTGACCGGCTTCGGCCTGCTGGGCCACGCCTGGGAGCTGGCCGAGGGCTCCGGGGTGGCGCTGCGCCTCTTCTCGGCGCGGGTGCCGGTGCTGGACGGCGTGGTGGAGCTGGCCCAGGCCGACGTGGTGCCGGGCGGCTCCAGGGCCAACCTGGCCTGGGTGCAGCCCCACCTGACGCTCGATGCGGGGGCGGCGCTGCCGGCCATCGTGCTGGCCGACGCCCAGACCAACGGCGGCCTCCTGGCCGTGGTGCCCGCCGCGGCGGTG
>JAJYAW010000417.1 GCA_021779335.1 Myxococcales bacterium
CGGCTAGCGTGCCGCGGCGTGGTGCTCCTCGCGCCAGTGGGCCTGCCAGCGGGCCGGCAGCGCGAAGCTCGACAGGGCGATGAGCATCGCCATGACGATGGTGTGCAGCACGGCGCCGAGCGAGGCGTACGGCAGCAGCATCAGCGAGACGAGCAGCCAGGTGGCGAGCACGGCGTTCCACCAGCGGAGCCCGGGGCGGCCTGGCATGGCGAAGGCCAGGAAGGACACGCCCGCCACCAGGCTGGCCACGATGAGGGCGTTCCAGGAGGACGCGGTGGTGTGGGGCAGCAGGAAGGCGGAGGCGAACAGCCAGGTGGACAGGACCAACCTCGAGACGAGCGCGACCATGACGGACCTCCAGACGAAGCGGAGGAGCGGGGGAGGGCCTCCTCCACACCGTCAGGGTGAGCCTCCCGCGGGGGCACCGCAACGGACCCTCCGAGGGGCGCGCGGGCGGGTGCGGCGCCCTGGCGCCAGGAGCGCGGCGAAAGGCCGCGCCCGGACCCGACCTCACTCCCAGCGAACCTGGAAGCTGGCCCGCATGAAGCCAGGCGCCGCGCCCTCCACGCTGGCGTTCTTGGGGCCGGCGGCGTCGAGGCCGGCCTGGATGGCGCCCCTCAAGTAGCCGAGCGGCAGGAACTCGTGGTCGAAGTCGATCCGGCAGGCCGTCTCGCCCTGCCAGGCCACGAAGCGCTGGCCGTAGCCGGTGGTGGCCTTGAAGGCGGTGGGCACCTGCGCCATGAGCGCCCTGGGGCTCCGGCCGAAGGCCAGCAGCGTGTGGCCCAGCATGGAGCCGAGCAGGCCGGCGGTGGCCCGGTAGCCCGCCTGGAAGAAGACCTCCTCCACGCTCCCCAGCTTCCGCTCCAGCCGATCGGCCACCGCCCAGAGCACGGTGAGCAGGTCGGGCACGGCGTAGTTGGAGAAGTCGGCGCGCTTCCCCTTGCCCGCCGGGTCGCACGTCAGGACGGTGGCCTCGTCGGCGTGCTCGCGCACCACGTCGAAGGCCGAGTTGAAGGCCAGCCCTCGGATGGTGTCGTCCTTGGTTGCGGCGGCGATGCGGGCGGCGAGATCGAGCCGGTCGGCGGGCATGGGCGGGCCATTTTGCACCGGAACCGGCCGGGCGTCCCGGACTCGGCGGGCAGACCCCGCCCGCGCCAGGAACTTGACTCGTGCCCGTCCGTTCAGTATTCATCCGTTCAGGTCCCTCCCTCTCGCCGCCGGCGGCCCGCAGCGACCGGTGGAGGCGCAGCCGGTGGAGTGGGGGCCGTCGGAGGGGGCGCCCTCGGGAGCGGCGCTGTCAGAGGAGCGGTCTAGAAGGCGGCACACCGAAGGACGACGGGGGCGCGGGAAGGCGCCCCTTCCAAGGAACGCGGCGCCGGCAGGCGCCCAGCAAGGAGCAGCCGATGGCAGTGGGTCCGGAGAAGGAGAAGGCGATCGAGCTGGCCGTCTCGTCGATCGAGAAGGCGTTCGGCAAGGGCTCGATCATGCGCCTCGGCAACGAGGACGCGCTGGTGAAGGACATCGCGGCGGTCTCGACGGGGGCCACCTCCCTCGACATCGCCCTCGGCGTGGGCGGCTTCCCGCGCGGCCGCATCATCGAGATCTACGGCCCGGAGTCCTCGGGCAAGACCACCCTGGCGCTGCACGCCATCGCCGAGGCCCAGAAGGCGGGCGGCATCTGCGCCTTCGTCGACGCCGAGCACGCCCTCGACGTGGGCTACGCCCGCAGGCTGGGCGTCCGCACCGACGACCTGCTCATCTCCCAGCCCGACAGCGGCGAGCAGGCGCTGGAGATCGTGGAGACGCTGGTCCGCTCCGGCGCCATCGACGTGCTGGTCGTCGACTCGGTGGCCGCCCTGGTGCCCAGGGCCGAGCTCGAGGGCGAGATGGGCGACGCCCACATGGGCGTGCAGGCCCGCCTCATGAGCCAGGCGCTGCGCAAGCTGACCGGCACCATCTCCAAGTCGCAGACCATCGTCATCTTCATCAACCAGATCCGGATGAAGATCGGCGTCATGTTCGGCAACCCGGAGACCACCACCGGCGGCAACGCGCTCAAGTTCTACGCCACCCAGCGGCTCGACATCCGCCGCATCGGCGCCATCAAGGACGGCGACAACGTCATCGGCAACCGGACGCGCGTCAAGGTGGTGAAGAACAAGGTGGCGCCGCCGTTCAAGGAGGTCGAGTTCGACATCATGTACGGCCAGGGGATCAGCCGCGAGGGCGACCTGCTCGACCTCGCCTCCCAGGAGAACGTGGTGGAGAAGAGCGGCACCTGGTTCAGCTACGATGGCGATCGGATCGGCCAGGGGCGCGAGCAGGCCAAGGCGTTCCTGAAGGAGCACCCGGCCGCGCTGCAGAAGATCGAGGCGCAGCTCCTCGAGAAGTTCGGCGTGAAGCGCGGCGCCGCGGCCCACCCGGCGGAGGCCGAGGAGGCCCCCGAGGAGAAGCGGGGGCGCGTCAAGGCGGTCAAGTAGCCGGGGACGCGCCAAAGGCTCCGTCCTCCCGCCCGCGACCGCGGGCGCCGCGACGAGCACCACGGGCCGGCTCCGAGAGGGGCCGGCCCGACCACTTCCAAGCGCCCTGAGGCGGCGCGGCCGCGCCGCTTGCGCCCCCCATTTCCGCCTGCGGGGAGCGTCAGCGGTCGCTCCCACCCCGGCGGCTGGCGCCCGGCGGCCTGCCGCTTAGCTTCCTCCTCGCCTCCCACGTCGTCTCTCCCAGGGAGGAAGGAGCAGCCCCATGGCCATCGACATGAAGCAGGCGTCTCGCCGTCTCATCGAGGAGACCTTCGGCAAGGGCCGCCTGGACGTCTACGACGAGATCTGCGCCGCCGACTACCGCAGCCACGACCCGTTCAACGGCGAGTCGACGCTGGAGCAGGAGAAGGAGCTCTGCCGCTCCTACCGGGCGGCCTTCGCCGACCTGAAGCCCACCGTCCTGGCCAGCTGGTCCGACGGCGAGACCGTCACGACCCACTGGCGCATGACCGGCGTCCACACCGGCACGCTCAAGGGGATCGCGCCGACCGGCGCCCGCTGCACGGTGGAGGGGATCAGCGTGGGCCGCTACCGCAACGGCCGGCTGGCGGAGAGCTGGGTCCAGTGGGACGCGCTGGGGCTGCTGCGGCAGGTCGGGGTGGCGCCGTCGCTCCAGGCCGTGGCGAGCGGCCGATCCGCCGAGCAGCGGGCCACCTGAGCGGCCGCACCCCGGGCGCGCGGGCCGTCGCCCCGCCGAGGCGGGGCGCCCCGCCGTCACAGCGCGGCGATCGCCCGCGCCAGCCGCTCGCGCACCTCGCCGGCGAGGCGCGCCAGCGCCGGGGCGGCGGCGGCGATGGTCTGGAGCGGATCGACCGCGTTGACGGTCACGGCGCCGTCGTCCCCCTCCCAGACCGCCACGCTGCAGGGCAGCATGGCGCCCGCGCCGAGCTCCG
>JAJYAW010000418.1 GCA_021779335.1 Myxococcales bacterium
GACCGTGCCGACCCCTGCCCCCGTCATCTCAGGGGATTCCCCAGTGCTCACCGTCCGCCCCCCGGACCTAGGGACGAACCCCGGAACTCCCGGTCGGGGGGGGGGACCCGCCTCACCGCTGCGCCGCCGGCGCCCCCTCGGGCACCGCGCCGGCAGGCTCCGTCGCCGTCCCGGCGGCCAGTCCGCGCCGGTCCTTCGCGATGAGCAGGTAGATGGCCGGCACGAAGAAGAGGGTGAAGGCCGTTCCCACCGCCATGCCGGCCACGAGCACCAGGCCGATGGAGTTGCGGGCGTGGGCGCCCGGGCCGCTGACCAGCGTCAGCGGGAAGTGGCCGCACACCGTGGCCACGCTGGTCATGAGGATGGGGCGGAGCCGCGTCACCGCCGCCTCCCTCACCGCGTCCAGCTTGCTGAGCCCGCGCTCCTGGAGCTTGTTGGCGAACTCCACGATGAGGATCCCGTTCTTGGACACCAGCCCGACCAGGGTGACCAGGCCCACCTGCGAGTAGACGTTGAGCGTTGTGGTCCAGCCGTCGGTCCAGAACGGGACGTTGGGGTTCGGCATCTTGAGGAAGGTCATCACCAGCGCGCCGAACATGGCGAGCGGCACCGAGCCGGCCAGGATGACGAGGGGATCGCGGAAGCTGTTGAACTGGGCCGCCAGCACCAGGAAGATCAGCACCACCGCCAGCAGGAAGGCCGGCAGGAAGCGGTTGCCCTCGGTGCGCAGCTGCCTGGACTCGCCGGTGTAGTCGATGGTGTACCCCTTGGGCAGGACCTGGGCCGCCTGATCCTCTAGGTAGCGCAGCGCCTGGTCCAGCGGCCGGACGGCCACGCCGCTGATCTTGACCGCGTTGAGCTGCTGGAAGCGGTTGAGGGTGCGCGGCGTCACCGAGTCCCGGATGGTGGCGATGCTGGACAGCGAGACGAGCTGGCCGTTCGGGCCGGTCACGTGGATGTCGCGCAGCTGCCCCGGGTTGAGCCGCTCCACCCGCAGGAGCTGCGGGATCACCTTGTAGCTGCGGCCGGCCACCGAGAAGCGGTTCACGTAGTTGCCGCCCACGGCGGCCGACAGATCCTGCCCCACCTGCTGCAGGTTGAGCCCGAGCTCGGCCACCTTGTCGCGGTCGAGAAGGATCTCGGACTGGGGCTGGTCGATCTTGAGATCGATGAGCGGCGGGAAGGCGAACATGCCGCTCTTGGCCGCCCTCGCCTGGATCTCCTGGGCGAAGCCCAGGATCTCCCGCGGCTCGGCGGTGGAGGCGATGATGAACTCGACCGGGAAGTTGCCGCCGCCCGGCAGCGCCGGCGGCAGGACCGCGAAGGTCTGCACCCCCGGGATGGCGGCCATCCGCCGCTGCACCTCGGGCAGGATCTGGAAGGCGGTGCGCCGGCGCTGGCCCCAGGGCTTCAGGCCGTCGCCCCAGAACCCGCCGTTCGGGAAGGTGACCTGGAAGGTGAAGTTGGTCTCCGGGACGGCCAGCAGCTCCTTGTTGATGGCCTTGGCAGACAGCGCTACCTGGTCGAGCGTGGAGTTGGCGGGCGTGTTGACCACGCCGAAGATGACCCCCTGGTCCTCCACCGGGGCCAGCTCCTTGGGCGCCATCAGGAACATGACCACCGCCAGCACGCTGATCACGCCCCAGGCCAGGTAGATGGCGCCGCGCGCCGCGAAGGAGGCGTCCAGGTCGCGGCGGTAGCGGGCCTTGATCCGCTCGAAGGTCCGCTTCACGAGGGCCGAGAAGCCCCGCTCGCCGTGGTCGGCGCGCAGCAGCCGGGAGGACATGACCGGCGAGAGCGTGAGGGCCACCACGCCGGAGATGGTCACCGCGCCGGCCAGCGTGAGGGCGAACTCGCGGAAGAGCGAGCCGGTCAGCCCCCCCTGGAAGGCGATGGGCGCGTAGACGGCCGCCAGCGTGATGGTCATGGCGATGATGGGCCCGACGAGCTCCCGGGCCCCGCTCAGCGCCGCCTCGAGGGGCCGCTGGCCGAGCTGCAGGTGGCGCTCCACGTTCTCCACCACCACGATGGCGTCGTCCACCACGAGGCCGACCGAGAGGACCACGGCCAGGAGCGTGAGCAGGTTCACCGTGAACCCGAAGACCTGCATGAGAAAGACCGCGCCCACCAGCGAGACGGGGATGGCCACCACCGGCACCAGCACGGAGCGGAGCGAGCCGAGGAAGAGGAAGATCACGACCACCACGATGAGCAGCGTCTCGGCCAGGGTGCGGACCACCTCGTCGATGGCGCTCTGGATGTAGGCGGTGGCGTCGTAGGCGATGCGGCCCTGGATCTGGTCGGGCAGCTCCTTCTGGATCCCGGCCATCTCGGCCCGCACCCGCCTGATGACGTCGAGGGCGTTGGCGTTGGGCAGCGTCCAGACACCGACGAAGACCGCCGTCTTGCCGCTGAAGTTGACCTGCGCGTCGTAGTCCTCGGCGCCCAGCACCACCTCGGCCACGTCGCCCAGCCGCACCGTGGCGCCGTCGCGCTCGCGCACCACCAGCCGCTTGAACTCGGCCGGCGAGCGCAGGTCGGTGTTGGCGGTCAGGTTGACCTGCACCAGCGCGCCCTTGGTCTGCCCGACGGCCGCCAGGTAGTTGTTGGCCGCCAGCGCGGCCCGCACCTGGGCCGGCGAGACGTTGAGCGCGGCCATGCGGTCGGCCTTGAGCCAGATGCGCATGGCGAAGGTGCGCGCCCCCAGGATGTCGGCCCGCTGCACGCCCTCCACCGCCGAGAGGCGCGGCTGCACCACCCGCACCAGGTAGTCGGTGATCTCGTTCTGCTTGAGGAAGTCGGAGGAGAAGCTCAGGTACGCCGAGGCGAACTGGCTGTCGGCCGACTCGACGTTGAGCACCGGCACCTGCGCCTCTGGCGGGAGGTCGCCGCGCACCTGGTCCACCTTGGAGCTGATCTCGGCCAGCGCCCGGGTGGCGTCGTAGTTGAGGCGCAGCCGGGCCCGGATGATGGAGAGCCCCTGCCGGCTCTCGGACTCCAGGTAGTCGATGCCGTCGGCCGAGGCGATGACCCGCTCGAGCGGCGTGGTGATGAAGCCGCGCACCAGGTCGGCGCTGGCGCCGACGTAGGCGGTGGTCACGGTGACGGCGGCGTTCTCGCTGCGCGGGTACTGGCGCACGTTGAGCGAGCGGATGGCCTGCAGGCCGGCGATGACGATCACCAGGTTGACGACGATGGCGATGACGGGGCGGCGGACGAAGAGGTCGGTGAGCTTCATGGGATCCTCTCCGCGCTGGCTACTCGTCGGCCGGGTGGGGGGCGAGCCGGGCGTCGGGGGCCAGGTCGTTCTTCACCACCACCGCCATGCCGTTGCGGAGCTTGAAGGCGCCGCTCGAGACCACCACCTCGCCGGCCGAGAGCCCCGAGGCCACCGCCACCAGATCGCCGCGCCGCTCGCCGAGCCGGAC
>JAJYAW010000419.1 GCA_021779335.1 Myxococcales bacterium
GGCGCGACGCCGCAGCAGGGCGGCGGTCGCACCCGCGCCGCGGCGCAGCGCGGCGGCGGCCGCTCCGGCGGCGCGGCGCGCCGCGGAGGCAGGATGGTGGAGGGCGGGGTGGGTCACGGTGGGGAGGGCGCGGTGGAGGGCATCCTATCGCCGCGCCGCCCGCCGCGTTACCATGGCGCTCCATGTCGCCGGACCACCGCGAGCACCCCCGGGCGCCCATCGAGCTCAAGGTCGACTACAAGAAGCTCAACAGCTTCTTCGCCGACTACACCAAGAACATCTCCAAGGGCGGCACCTTCATCAAGACGCGCAAGACGCTCCCGGTGGGGACGCGCTTCCTCTTCCGCCTGGCGGTGCCGGGGCGCGCCGCCCCCTTCGAGCTGAACGGCGACGTGGTCCACGCCAGCGCCAGCGGCGACGAGCCCGGCATGGGCATCCGCTTCGTGTGGGCCGACGAGCTGGAGCGGATCGAGTTCGAGCGGGTCGTCGAGCAGCTCATGGAGGCGAGCCTCGGGCCGCACGTCACCCACAACCTGCTCAAGGTGGGCCAGGACCGGTAGGGGCCGGCGGCGGCCGCTAGAAGCGCGGCACGTTCTCCAGCCGGACCCGCGCCCCCGGCTCGACGCCGTGGCGCGCCGCCCAGCCCCCCGGCACCTCGAGCACGAAGCGCGCGTCCACGCCGGGCCCGGGCCCGCGCGGCGTGAGGGTCAGCGGCTCGGCGTCGCGCACGATGCCGGCCACCACGCCGGCGTCGTCGATGAAGAGCATGTCGAGCGGGATGAGGGTGTTCTTCATCCAGAAGGTGCGCGGCGCGGCCTCGTGGAAGACGAAGAGCATGCCGGCGTCCTCGGCGAGCGCGCGCCGGAACATGAGGCCGCGCTCCTGCTCGGCGCCGGTGAGCGCCAGCTCCACGGTCACGGCGTGGCGCCCCCCGGCGGCCGTCTCCACCACCACCCGGGGCGTCGGCGGGGTCGGCGGCCGCGGGGGCGCCGACGCGGGCGCCTTGGCGCAGGCCAGCAGCGTGAGGGCGAGGGAGAGGGCGGCGGCCATGGCGGGGAGGGGCGCGCCGCCGCGGGCCGGGCTCATCGGGGGACGGCGCAGTAGCTGGAGAACTGGACGTCGGCCAGGTACTTCTCGCGGACGAGCGGATCCAGCGAGGCGATGAAGGCCGGGTCCAGCACCATCTGCCGGCAGGCCAGCCCGGTCTGCGAGCGGAAGCAGTCCTGGTCGGAGACGCAGGGCTTGGAGCAGTAGCCGCACTCGCCGCCCGGGCAGTCGTTGTAGCGCCCGCCGGGCACCAGCGGCGAGACGATGCAGACCAGGTTGTCGCAGGCGGGGTTGCCGCTCTCCAGGTAGTCGCCGGAGACCGTGTCGGGGGTCGGCCGGGTCGTGGCCAGCGGATCGCGCGGCAGCCGGCAGCGCTGGCCGACGTCCGGCGACTGGCACGCGGCCAGCGCGGCGACGAGCGCGAGGGGCGCGAGCAGCGGTGGCAGGCGAGGCGTGCGCATGGAGCCGGCCGATCGTTAGCACGGGGCGAGAGACGGCAGCAAGGAAGCCGGCGGAGGTGCGACGAGGACGCACCGGGGCCCTCATTGCCCGGCACCCGCCCATTGGCTACGATGCCGCCACCTCGAGCGAGCGTGAATGTCGAATGGCGTCCTCATCACGGGGTTGATCCTGGCGCTCGCCGCGCCCGCGGCAGCGCAGGAGCTGCCGCGGCTCGACCTGTCGGCGCCGCCCAGGCCCGCCCCGCAGGAGCCGGCCACCACCGAGCTGCCGCCCCTCTCCCTCGAGCCGGAGGCCAAGAAGCCTCCCCCGGCCGCCGAGCCCGCCCGCAGCGGCGCCATCTTCGGCGAGCGCGACGTGGCGCTGGGCGACAAGGTCAAGGCGGTGCAGCGCAAGGGCTTCCTCAAGCGCGGCCGCTTCGAGGTCGCCCCCATCCTGGCGCTCAGCGTCAACGACGCCTTCTACCAGAAGACGGGCGGCGGCCTGCGCCTCGCCTACAGCCTGGAGGACAGCTTCGCGCTGGCGGTGCGGGGCTCCTACTTCACGCCGTACCGCACCGACGCGGTGCGCGAGGGCAAGCAGGCCTTCCAGAGCCAGCTCCTCACCTCGCAGCTCTACGGCCTGGCCATGCTGGACGGCGTCTGGTCGCCCATCTACGGCAAGGCCTCCTTCCTGGCCGACTCCATCGTCCACTTCGACCTGTACCTCGCCGGCGGCTTCGGCGTGGCCTGGAGCGCCACCAGCGGCGCGCCGCGCAACGAGGGGCCCCACCCGGCCGCGGAGCTCGGCGGCGGCGTCCGCTTCTACCCGCGCGAGTGGCTGGCCTTCGAGCTCGGCCTGATGGCCACCTTCTACCCGGACCAGCCGGTGGTCTCCGTGCCCGCCACGCTGCAGACCGTCTTCGTGGCCAACGTGGGCGTCTCCTTCTTCTTCCCCTTCACCTTCGACTACGTGTACCCCCAGTGACGACCGCCTCCGCCACCCGCGCCCTGCTGGCGGCGCTGCTCCTCGCGGCGGCGGCGCGCCCCGCGCCGGCGCGGGCGGGCAACAAGGCGGACGCCTTCGAGGGGAAGATCCAGCCCATCTCCGGCCAGCTCTACCGGAAGGCCGGCCGCTTCGAGCTGACGCCGCTGGTCAGCCTCTCGGTGAATGACGCCTTCTTCAGCAAGCGCTTCGGCGGCCTCAAGGCCACCTACCACCTGGGCGAGTTCTGGTCGGTCTCGGCCGCCTACGCCACCGGCGCGACCACCCGCACCGGCTCGGCGGTGGTCTGCCCGGCCAACCAGGGCTGCCACCCGGCCAGCGCCGCCGAGCTCTACCAGGTGCCCGGGCGGATCCGCTCCGTGGCCGGCCTGGAGGTGGCGTGGGCCCCCATCTACGGCAAGCTCAGCGTGCTGGCGGAGCGGGTGGCCCACTTCGACCTCTCGCTGGTGGCCGGCGCCGACCTGGTGAGCCACGACCGGGTGCTCTCCGCCGACGACGCCGTGCGGCTCGGCCTCGTGCCCGCCCGCGCCAGCACCGTGGGCGGCCACGTCGGCCTGGGGGCGAGGCTCTTCCTCTCCGAGGCGGTGGCCCTGCGGCTCGAGTTCAAGGATCTCGTCTACCAGGTCAACGTGCCCAACCGCGCCGGCTCCGGCCTGGGGGCCGCCGACATCCAGCACCAGCTCTTCACCGAGCTGGGCGTCTCCGTCTTCTTCCCCTTCACCGCGCGCGCCGGGAGGGCCCCGTGAGCCGCCGCGTCCTGCCGGTCCTGGTGCTCGTCGCGCTGCTGGCGCCGGCCCCGGCCCCGGCGCAGCTCGGCCTCGATCTCTCGCCGGCCGAGGCGCCCAGGAAGAAGGACGCCAAGAAGAAGGACACCAAGCCCCCGGCCAGGCCGGCCGCCCCCGCCCGCCCCGCCGCCGCGCCGCCCGGGGCGCGCCCGC
>JAJYAW010000420.1 GCA_021779335.1 Myxococcales bacterium
CGGCGCGGGCGGGGCGGTCGGCGGCGGCGCCGGGCTGGCCTCTGGTGGGGGCACGCCGCGAGGATGAGGGCGCGCCCCCCGGCCGTCAAGGCACCGGAGAGGCCCCGGCGCGCCGGGCGGTCCCGCGCCCGCCGGCTTGACCCCCGGCCGGGAACACGGTTACCTCGCCGCCATGAGCCAGGAGCCCAACCGCACCGAGATCATGCGGCAGCCCGGCGCCTCGCCGGAGGTGCTCGACCTGACCTCGCGCGAGTACCAGTCGCTCTGGTTCTCGGTGGCCAAGCTCCCCTGGAACTCGCTCGTGCTGGTGCCGGCGGACGAGGGCGGCTCGGTGGCCCACATCGCCAAGGCGCTGGCCGACATCGGGGACAACCTGAGCGTCTCGCCGGTGACCTACATCGTGGCCCACCCGCTCGACTACAAGCAGGCGGTCCAGATCGCGGCCGGGATCTCGGTCAGCGGCTGGAGCGGCGGCGAGCGCCCCCTCCCCCGCTCCGGCCGCGTCATCATCGCCATCGAGCCCATCGTCACCGAGCCCTTCGGGGTGGCGGTCTGCCAGGAGGCGGACGCCACGGTGGTCTGCGTGGAGCTGGGCGTCTCGGGCCTGGCCGCCTCGCGCAGGACCATCGACCTCATCGGCCGGGAGAAGGTCACCGGCACCTTCGTCATCGGCTGAGCCCGGCCGGCCGGCGGCCGCCGCCCGCCGGCGCCGCCCCTCGTCCCCTCGTCAGCGCTTGCGCTCCAGGCGGGCCAGCACGGGCACGTCCAGCCCCTTCGACACCTGCCACGGCTCCACCACCCGCCCGCCCAGGAGCTCGAGGAGCGTGGCCGCGCCGAGGGCCAGCAGCAGCGAGGCGACGGCGCCCAGCCCCATGATCTTCGCCGGCTTGGGGCTGAAGGGCTTCTTGGGGATCTCGGCCGGCCAGATGACGCTGTAGCGGTACTTGAAGGCGGTCCGGGCGGCGTCGAGGTCCACCTCGGCGGCGGTGACGCGCCCGAGCAGCTGCTGGTACTCCGAGCGCGCCTGCCGGACCCGCTCGTCGTCGTCCACCGCGGTGGTCAGCGTCGCCCGCGAGGGCTGGGGCGCCGCCACCACGACCTGGCCGCCCTGGGCGCGGTCCTGGGCCAGCCGCGCCTGGTACTGCTGGCGCAGGGACTTCTCCTCCTCGCGGAGGCTGGCGATCTGCGGCGACTCGGCCGACCGGGCGGCGATCTCCTGGCGCAGGCTGATGACGGCCGGGTGGGCCTCGGAGTAGACGCCCTTCTTCTCGTCGAGCTGCGCCTGCAGCTCGGCCAGCTTGCGGCGGCGGAACTCCTCGAGGTCCTGGATGGCCCGCTCCTTGGCGTCCAGCATCGACTTGAGCCGGACGGTCTCCTCGCTGGGCGGGCCGGGCCGCGTCTCGCCGCCGCGGGCGAGCGGCGCCGGATCGCGGCCGAACTCCCGCTGCACCTCGGCCGTGACCCGGTCCATGTTGGCGCGCAGCACCGCCACGCGCCCCCGCAGGACCGAGATGACCTCGTCGATGGCGGAGATCTCCTGGACGTGGCGGGCCTCCAGGAAGTTCTGCATGGCGGTCTCGGCGATGCGGAAGGCCTTGACCGGGTCGGGCCAGTCCGCCGCGATGGTGATGGTCCCCTCCTCCACGTCCACCTTGATGGCGGAGTCCACGCGGGCCACCAGCAGCTCCATGCGGGCGTCGCTCCCGTCGACGGGATCGGCCCGGTCGACCGGCTCGGCCGGCGGCGCCTGGGGCGCCCCGGCGGGCGGGGGCGCGTCCAGCAGCCCGGCGGCCTTGACGATGGCGATGATGTTGGCGCGGCGGTGCACCAGGTCCCAGGCGGCGCGCGTCGGCGAGTCGTCCTGGACGGTGGGCTTGATGGCCGAGGGCAGCATCGTCTGGCGCTGCGCCAGGATGCGGGTCTCGACCCGGTAGATGGGCCGGCGCGTCTTCAGGTAGCCGAACGAGCCGCCCAGCCCCGCCAGGAAGACCAGCAGCGTGGCGGCCTTGCGGCGCCAGGCCGCCCCCAGGACGAGCCGCGCCCAGTCGAACAGGCTCGGGCCGGACGGCTCGTCCGCCCCGTCCTCCGTGTCCTGCTCCCCGGTGTCTTGCTCTGCCCTGCGCTTCGCCATAGATAGAGGGCGCTCTTTCGCCGAAGGTGGACCTTACCGCAGCCCCGGAGCCGCCTGCCAGCCCGCAGCCGCCCCGGCGCCCGCCGAGAGGAGTCCCGCACGTGGTGGTCGCCTGGCTGGCCCTCGCCGCCTTCGTCCCGCTCACGTTCGTGGCCTTCTCGGCGCTCGGGGCGCGGCGCGGCGCCCTGACGGCGCTGCTGGCCGGCTGGCTGCTGCTGCCCTGGTACGACAACGTCCTCCACGTGCCCATCCTGAGCGGCAAGCGGCTCTTCGTCCCGGCGGTGGTCTTCGGGGTGAGCCTCCTCGTGGACGGGCGGCGCTGGCGCCGGCTCCGGCCGGGCTGGCTCGACCTGCCGGTGCTGCTCTGGTGCGCCTCGCAGGCCGCCGCCTCGCTCACCAACGGCCTCGGGGCCTACGACGCCTACCAGGCCACCCAGGAGGCCTTCCTGGTCTGGGGCGTGCCCTACCTCTTGGGCCGGGCCTACCTCGGCGACCCCGCCGGCGTGCGCGACTACGCGGTCGGGCTGGTGGTGGCCGCCCTGGCCTACACGCCGCTCGCCCTGTGGGAGATCCGCATGAGCCCCCAGCTCCACCGGGCGGTCTACGGCTTCTCCACCATCGTCAACTTCGGGCAGGCCATGCGCTTCGGCGGATACCGGCCCAACGTCTTCCTCAGCCACGGCCTCATGCTCGGCCTGTTCATGGCCACGAGCACCCTGGTGGCCTGGTGGCTCTGGCGCACCGGGGCGGTCAAGGAGCTGCGCGGCATCAAGCTCGGCTGGCTCGTGCTGGTCCTCCTGGTCACCACCGTCCTGTGCAAGTCCACCGGCGCCATCATCCTCCTGGCGCTGGGGCTGGCCGTCCTGGAGGCGACCCGCCTGCCCGGCGCCACGCTCCTGCTGGCCGCCTTCCTGGCCATCGCCCCGGCCTTCTGCTACGCGCGCATCTCGGGCTGGACCGGGGGCGAGGTGGTGGCGCTGGCCGGGAGGTACGTCAACGCCGACCGCGCCGCCTCGGTGGCCTACCGGCTGGGGCAGGAGAACGCCCTGGCCGCCAAGGCCATGCAGCGCCCCTGGTTCGGCTGGGGGCGCTGGGGGCGCTCGCGCATCTACGACGAGGACGGCAAGGACGTCAGCGTGACCGACTCGCTCTGGGTCATCATCGTCGGCACGAGCGGGGCGGTCGGCCTGGCCAGCCTGGGCGCGCTGCTGCTGCTGCCGGGCTTCGCGCTGCTGCGCCGCCACCCGCCGCGCCGCTGGCGGGACCCCCGGGTGGCCCCGGCCGCCGCCCTGG
>JAJYAW010000421.1 GCA_021779335.1 Myxococcales bacterium
GGGCGGAAGGCTGAGGCGGGGGAAGGCGTACATGGCGCCGGCCACCGCGTTGCAGCGGATGCCGGGCACGGCGTCGAGCCCCTCCCCGAGGAGCCGGGCCCGCCGGGCCAGGCCCTCCAGCGTCTCCTTCCGCTCCGCCGCCCAGCGGGCGTGGGAGGGGCCGCCGGGCGCCGGGGGGCGCACCATCAGGTAGGTGACGATCTGCCCTGCCGCGTTGGCGCAGAGCGAGACCGACTGGAGCTTGATGACCTCGTGCAGCACGTCGGCCGGCACGTTGCGGCACTCCACGTAGCCGCCCCGGTGGCCGCACTCGCCCAGCAGCCCCTTGGAGGTCGAGTGGAGGCTGAAGAGGGAGACGTCGCGCAGCCCCTGGCGCTCCAGGACGCTGGCGAAGGAGACGAAGCGGTCGCCCGGCCGGTAGACGTTCTCCTGGTAGACCTCGTCGGCCAGCACCGCCAGGTCGTTCTGCCTGGCGAAGTCGAGCACCATCTCCACCTCGGCCGCGCCCAGCACGGCGCCGGTCGGGTTGCCCGGGTTGATGACCACGATGGCGCGGGGCGTGATGCCGGCGCGGCGGGCCTCGGCGGCGGCGCGGTCCAGCTCGGTGCGGGTCAGCCTCCAGTCCCGGTCCTCGTCGAGGAGGTAGGGCAGCTGGGCCCCGCCGTGGAGCGTGATGGTGGCCGAGTAGAGCGGGTACTGCGGGGTGGGGATGAGGATGCCGTCCCGGGGGCCGGAGATGAGGAGGTGGAGCACCGCCTGGGCCGCCTTGGAGGCGCCGTCGGTCAGGTAGATGGCCTCCGGGTCGGCGGCGATGCCGTCGCGGGCGGTGATGAAGCGGGCCACCGCGTCGCGCACGAAGCGGAAGCCCTTGGACTCCGTGTAGATCCCCAGGCCGTGCTTCGAGCCGCGCTGGATCTCGCGGGCCACCTCCAGCACGTCGGCGGGGAAGGGGGCCGACTCCGCCAGGGGAGGGTACTCGGCCAGCGCCAGCGCCTGGCGGATCCAGGTGAGCGGCCGCTGGCCGAGCGACTGCGGGTTGCCGATGTTGCACCAGATGATCTCGCGCCCCTGCTGCTCCAGCTCCTGGGCGCGGGCCACGATGGGGCCGCGCACCGCGTACTGGGTCTCGCGGACGCCACGGCCGATGTTCTCGAGGCGGATGGACACGGGGGGAGGGCTCTCCTGGGGTGGGCTGGACAGCCTAGCAGGAGCCGGGCGGGAAGGGAGCCCCGCCCGCGGGCCGGCGGCCACGGCGCGTCCGGCGTCCGGGCCGCCGGGGACGGGCGGAGGTCGGGAGTTTCCGGCGGCCGGCGGCCTGGCGTAGGCTGCGCCCTCCGTGTCCGAGACCACCGCCCGCCCGACCCCCCCGTTCCTCTTCGCCTTCACCATCCTCCCGTTCGGCGCGGCGGTCGGCTACATGTCGATCGCGGCGCCGTTCTGGCTCCAGGCGCAGGGGGTCTCGCTGGCCGCCATCGGCACGGTGTCCGGCATCGCCCTCGCGCCGCACGCCTTCAAGTTCGCCTGGGCGCCGCTGGTGGACGTGGGCGGCCGGCGCAAGCGCTGGTACCTGGTCATGACCGCGCTCACCGCCGCGGTGCTGGCGGCGCTGGCCTTCTTCCGGGATCCGGGCCGGCACCTGGTGGCCTTCACGGTGCTGGTCACGGTGGCGCAGGTCACCAGCACCACCGCGGCCGCCGCGGCCGACGGGCTCATGGCCGTCACCACCCGCCCCGGCGACAAGGGCAAGGCGGGCGGCTGGCGCATGGCCGGCAACGTCGGGTTCACGGGCGTGCTCGGGGCGCTGGCCATCTGGATCGCCTCCCGGACGTCGGTCCCGGTGGCCGGGCTCCTGCTGGCCGGCACGGTGCTGATCTCGCTGCTGGCGGTGCTGCCGATGCACGAGGGGCCGCCCCCGTCCTCCGAGGGGCGCGCCTGGCTGCACGACGTGGGGGTGCAGCTCGGCTCGGTCTTCCGGGATGTCTGGGCCACGGTGTCGAGCCGCGACGGGTGGACCGGCCTGGTCATCTGCGCCTTGCCCGTGGGCGCCGGGGCGCTCACCAACCTCTTCACGGCCATGGGGGCCTCCTACGGCGCCTCGGAGGACGTGGTGGCGTGGGTCAACGGCCTGGGCGGCGGGATCGTGGGCGCGCTCGGGGCGGTGCTCGGCGGCTTCCTGGCCGACCGGATGAACCGGCGCCTGGCCTACGCCCTGGCCGGCACGGTGACGGCGCTCTCCGCCGTGGCCATGCTGCTGGCGCCGCTCACCCCCGCCACCTACGTCTGGGGCACGGTGCTCTACAGCTTCTCGAACGGCATCGCCTTCGCCACCCTGGCCGCCTTCATCCTGGAGCTGGTCGGCCACGGGCCGGGCGCCGCCACCAAGTACACCTCCTTCATCGCCATCTCCAACGTGGCCTCCAGCTACGTCACCACCATGGACGGCTGGGGCTCTCGCCTCTGGGGCCTGGAGGTGCGGGGCATGCTGCTCGTCGACGTCCTCCTCACCGCGGCGGGGATCGTGGTCCTGCTCGTCATGATGTTCCTCACCCGCCACCGCGCCAACAGGCCGCCCGGACACCCGGGAACGATCGCTGGCACCCAAGCGTGATGCAGGTCAATTGACCTGCGTCAAATGGGATGGTGACCCCGGACGATAGCCTCCCGTGGGAGCCAGGGAGGGTTCATGTTCGACAAGAGGTTTCGCGTGACGCCGAGCCGCAGCGTGGTCGGATGGCTGGTCCTGGTGACTCTCACGGTGAGCCCCGCCGCGGCCTCGGAGCCGGCCGGCCAGGCCGCGCCGGCGCCGGCCGCCCAGGGCGGCGAGCCGCTGTTCCAGGCCAACTCGCCCCCCTTCAGCGAGGGCATCTTCCCGTGCTCGTCCTGCCATGATCCCAAGGACAAGGTGAACCCGGCGCGGCGCGAGCTGCAGTTCCACAACGGCCCGGGTGAGCCGGACGCCGTGCTGCACCACGGCCCGGATCGCTGGTGCCTCGACTGCCACGACGCGCAGCACCGCGACATGCTGCGCCTGGCCTCCGGCCACCTCATCCCGTTCACCGAGAGCTACCTGCTGTGCGGCCAGTGCCACGGCGACAAGTACCGGGACTGGAAGGTGGGGATCCACGGCAAGCGGATCGGCATGTGGAACGGCGCCAAGACCTACTTCCTCTGCGTCAACTGCCACAACCCGCACACGCCCAGGTGGAAGGGCGTCGACGACCGCGTGGTGGACGGCAAGCGGGTCGTGTCGCCGACGCTGCAGCTGCTCAGGCCGGAGCCGCCCCCGTTCCGCCCGGAGCAGATGCGGATGACGGCCGAAGAGGTGGCGAAGGCCAGGGCCGCCGGCCGCCCGGCCAAGGAGGCGCACCCGTGAGCCCCGATCCGAAGCTCCCAGCGGCATCCGAGGGCGACGAGGCCCGGC
>JAJYAW010000422.1 GCA_021779335.1 Myxococcales bacterium
CCTGCTGCGTGGGCGTCTTGGTCGGGTCGCAGCCGTTCAGGAACTCGTCGAAGAGGAGCCCCTGGAAGACGTGCCCCTCCCAGGCCGCCGTCTCGTTGGGCTTGAAGCGGGTGATGAACGCCTCGGAGGCGGCGGTGTGGATGGTGGAGAGCGAGGAGGCGGCCGGCGCGGAGAAGGAGTTGGCCCGGTCGACCACGTCGTTGACCGCGCTGGTGATGGCGGCCGCCAGCTCGGCGGGAGAGGTGGCGTCGTAGGCCTTGCCGCCGCCCATCTGGGCGGTGGACTGCAGGATGTTCCAGACGGCGCTGGTGGCGCCGAAGTTGGACTTGATGCCGAAGCCGATGGTGCTGGTGGAGAGCCGCTGCGGGTCGTTCACCGAGAAGTCGGTGCGCAGGTCGGTGTCGTAGAGCCAGCCGGCCACGCGCGGCACGTAGGTCGGACCCCAGTTGGGGGAGACGCACCGGAGGTAGGACGTGGCGGGGCCGCAGTTGGCCACGTAGGAGGCCTCGCCGTAGGTCCTGAGCGCGGTCGGCGTGGCCGACTCCGTGTTGGGCGAGCCGTCGGTCACGACGATGACGGCGCTGGTCTGGCAGGCCCAGCAGAAGGCGCAGTTGTTGGCGGCCCAGGAGGCCTGCATGAGCCCCGGGGTGGTCTCGGTGTAGGTGGTCGAGTCGGCGATCCCCAGCTTGACCGGGTAGACCCCCTTGTTGAAGTACTGGCCGACGTTGACGAGGGTCGGCGCCAGCGGGGTGCCGCCGTTGGCCAGCGAGAAGCTCACGCCGGCGGGCCAGATCCGGTTCAAGGCGTCGAGGATGAGCTGCCGCGCCGCCACCATGGCGCTCTGCGCCACCGGGAAGGAGTTGGCCTTGGACGGCCCGACCGGCACCACGATCCTGTTGCCCGGGGAGTTGATGATGGAGAGGCCGAGGCGGGCCTGGTCGAGGTTGCTCGGCTTGGTGGGGTCGATCCAGGCGATGCTCTTGATGGCCCTGCGGGCCGTCATGAACTTGGGCGGGTTGGCGTTGAGCCACCAGCCGGCGAAGACGACCCGGTTCGTGGTGGCCAGGGTGCGGCAGGTCCCGTCGGTGTTCCACCGGCTGCAGGAGGTGGCGCGCATGAAGTAGAAGCCCTTGCCGGCCAGGCAGGCCGCGCTGGCCACCGGGTCGGGCGTGAAGGTGGACCCGTTGGAGGAGAAGACGAGGCTGGCGAGCGGCGTGGCGGAGGTCTCGCTCCAGGAGCGGTAGGCGTACGTGGCGTCCGGGTTGAAGAGGCAGGCGTTGCCGACGCAGCCGGTGCCCCACGGGGGCGAGTCCTTGAGGCCGATGGAGCTGGCGCCGGCCCCGTGGCCGGGATCGACGAGCAGCGGCGCGGTCGCCCTGGTGACGGCCACGCCGGACGGGTCGGTCAGGTACATCCAGGCGATGGGGCCGCCCACGGCGCAGGTGCCGGCCACCGCGCCGACCGCCGGCGTCGGCAGCTCGGTGGTGGTGGGCCAGAGGCAGTTGACGCCGCCCCACTGCCCGTCGCCGCACTGGACGAGCTCGCCCATCGACCCCGAGTTGTCGAGCAGGAACATCACGTTGGCCGGGCCGATGGGCAGCTTGAAGAACGACTCGTCGCCGGTGACGGTGTGGATGTTGACGTCGTAGGAGGCGGCGGCCGTGAAGCACTCGCTGGCGCCGCCGTCGGAGCGGAGCGGCAGGGCCAGGAGGGCCAGGGCGAGGAGGCCGAGCGAGGAGAGCGTGCGGGTGCGGGTCATGGCGATCCCTTCCTAGATTCCGAAGCGCAGGCCGAACTCGACCTCGAGCTGCCGGCCGCTCGTGGGCGTGGCGTCGCCGCCCATCTTGCAGCGCACCACCACCTTCATCGGGCGGGCGCCGCCGCCGGTCACGAAGACCCGGTTGCTGATGGTCTGCACGGCGCCGCGGTCCACGCCGAAGGCGGCGTCCGGCAGGAAGTTCACCTGGTCGAGCTGCACGTTGGTGCTGTCGAAGTGGCCGCCCAGGATGGTGGCGCCGGTGCCGCCGTCCACCGGCTCGGAGAGGGCGGGCAGGCCGGTGGGGGCCGTCCCCACCGCGTGGAAGCGGGAGAGGATGACCTGGCGCCCCAGCTCGGCGCAGGAGGAGAGCGCCTGCTGCCGCTGGGAGGCGGTGGCGCCGGCCACCTCGCGCGCGCCGAAGCGCATCATGGCCACGCCGATGACGGCGGCCACCATGACCACGATGACGGCGAGGAGCAGGGCGCTGCCGCGCTGGGAGGGGGGTCGCATGGTGGGGCTCCTATCCGCCGCCGTGGTTGAGCGGCGCGTCCGAGGCGACGCCGGCCTGGCCGTACGTCGGGAAGATGGGGCCGCGGCTCTCCAGGTTGGGGATGCTCACGGCGGTCTGGAAGACGGCGCGCCGCCGGTTGGCCTCGCGCGCGATGACGTCGCGGTTGAAGACCGCGGGCAGGTCTGGCTCCGAGATGGAGAGGTCGCCCTGCGGCTGCCGCACCACCACCGCCACCCGCACGGCGCGGACGTTGGAGGGGTGGCCGGTGGTGCGGGCCACGTCCCTGCTGGCCGTCGAGTAGAGGGGGATGGCGGGGATGGTGGCCGGCGCGAGGTCGATGCCCAGGGCCACGTTCTGGAGCTGCGTCCCCAGGGTGGCGCCCCGCACCTGCGTGCCGGCCGGCGCCAGCGGGAAGACGTAGGCCACCTGCAGATCCTCGACGTCCTGGGCCACCACCGAGTGGATGGCCGCGCCCGTGGCGTCGCGCAGCCCCTGGTCGAGCATCAGGTAGGGGCGCGCCCCGGCGGTGCCCCAGGGCACCAGCGCGCCGTCGGGGGCGTAGGTCTCGATGAAGTAGCGGTGGCGGTCGATCTTGAAGGCCCGCACCTCGCCGGCGAAGCAGCCGTCCGCGGTGAGGAAGGCGTTCTGCGCGCCGAAGTCGCTCCCCCCCCCGGTGGCCGCCAGCAGCGGCACGGTCACGGTGGGGCTGGTGGTGGCGTCCACCTGCTTTTCCACCGTCACGTAGGCCCAGTAGAGGTTGCCCGAGTAGCACACCACCTGCAGGATCTGCCCGGCCAGGAGCGGCGTGTTGAGCGGCCCCTGCAGCACGAGCTGGCTCGCGCTCGGCGGGTTCGGGGCGGTCACCACCAGCTTGCCGAAGTTGGGGTCGCGCGAGTTGAACACCAGCTCGTCCGGCTGGTCCACGTGGTCGCGGCAGGTCACCGGGTTGGCGCACTGGAAGCCGCCGAACGGGACGGTGCTCACCCCGGGCTGCAGGATGGCCCGGTCCATGGGCGAGGCGGCCGCGCCGAAGTCGAAGGCCATCCCCGGGTCCATGCCGTAGCCGGCCAGCCGCAGGTCGGAGGTGAGCCGCTCCAGCGCCACCCGGCCGGCCTCCTGCAGCGCTCGGTCGCCGGAGCCGC
>JAJYAW010000423.1 GCA_021779335.1 Myxococcales bacterium
GCGGGCGCCTCGACCCCCGCGGCGCCCCCCGGCGCCAGCAGGCTCGTCAGCAGCAGGAGGGTCGAGGCGCTGCCCAGGGTTCGGCGCATGGCCGCTCAGGGCTCTCCGTGGCCGCCCGCCGGGGGCGCCACCGGGCGCGCCACCAGGCGGCGGAAGGTGCCGCTGGCCGCGCGCGAGGCCGGCTCGATCTCGAAGCCGGCCTCCTCCACCGCCCGCTCGGTCTCGCGGTTGGGGCGGCAGCCGCCCGCCACCCAGGTCCAGGCGGGCTGCACCAGGTCCTGCCAGCTCGCCTCGAGCCGCGACGAGGAGCGGACGTGCTCCAGCAGCCGGAAGGTGCCGCCGGGCCCGAGCACGCGCCGCACCTCGGAGAGGCCCGCCGGGACGTCGTCCACGGAGCAGAAGACCAGGCCGGAGAGGACCGTGTCGAAGGCGCCGTCGCGGAAGGGGAGGGCCTCGGCGCGGGCCCGGACCAGCGGCACGTCCGGCGCGCGCCGGCGGGTGGCGGCCAGGTTCTGCGGGTGGGGATCCACGGCCACGGCGCGGGCGCCCGGGGCGAGCCAGGGGAGGTTCCGCCCGGTGCCGGTGCCGAGATCGAGGGTGCGGCCGGTCGCGCCGCCGGGGAGCCAGCGGCGCCAGCGGCCGAAGCCGCCGCGCTCGGCGGCCCAGAGGCCGAGGTCGTAGAGCCAGGGGATCTGCTCGAGCCCGCGCACGCGCTCCTCCTTACTCCAGGTAGCCCCGGGCCTGCAGCCGGAAGAGGTGGGCGTAGCGGCCGTCCTGCGCCAGCAGCTCCTGGTGGCTCCCCAGCTCCACCAGCCGGCCGCCGTGGAGCACGGCGATCCGGTCGGCCAGGCGCACCGTGGAGAAGCGGTGGGAGATGACCAGCGCCGACCGGCCGACGGCCAGCTGGCGGAACCGCTCGAAGAGCTCGTGCTCGGCCTCGGCGTCGATGGCGGCGGTGGGCTCGTCGAGGATGAGGAGCTCGGCGTCCTGCCGCATGAAGGCGCGCGCCACCGCCAGCTTCTGCCACTGGCCCGCCGAGAGCTCGTGCCCCTTCTCGAACCAGCCGCCCAGGACGGTCTCGTAGCCCTGGGGCAGCCCGGCGATGACGCCCTCGGCCCCGCCCCGCGCCGCCGCCGCCTCGATGCGGGCGCGGTCGTGGAGCCGGGTCGGCTCGCCCAGCCCGATGTTCTCGGCGGCCGAGAACTGGTAGCGCACGTAGTCCTGGAAGACGGCGCCGATGCGGGCGCGCAGGTCCGCCGGGTCGAGGTCGCGCAGGTCCACGCCGCCCCAGCGGATGGCGCCCGAGGTGGGCTCGTGGAGCCGCAGCAGGAGCTTCACGACGGTGGACTTGCCGGCGCCGTTCTCTCCCACCAGGCCGAGGGTCTCGCCGGGCGCCAGGGTGAGGGAGACGTCCTGCAGCACCCAGGCGTCACGCCCCGGATAGCGGAAGGAGACCCGGTCCAGCTCGATGGGGAGCGGCCCGCCGCGGGGCAGGGTGGCGGCGGGGGTGCGGCGGGGGCGCTCGCCCCCGGCCGGGATGGCCAGGTAGGCGAAGAGGTTCTGCATGAAGAGGGCGTCCTCGTAGGTGCCACCCACCGCGGCGAGCACGGCCTGGATGGCCGCCTGCCCCTGGCGGAAGACCGAGATGTAGAGGGTCAGGTCACCCAGCGTGATGGCGCCGGCGGCGGCCCGGCCCGCCATGAGGGCGTACATGGCGTAGAAGGCCAGCAGCGAGAGCAGGCCGAAGCCGGTGCCGTTGGCGAGGCGGCGCAGCGCCAGGCGGCGGTCCTCGGCGAAGAACTTCCGGAAGAGCTCGCGGTAGCGGGAGAGGACCAGCGGCCCCAGGCCGAAGAGCTTCACCTCCTTGACGTGGGCGTCGCGCGTCAGGATCCACTCGAGGTAGTTGAGGCGCCGCCCCTCGGGCGCCCGCCACGAGTAGAGCCGGAAGGACTCGCCGGCCAGCCGCGCCTCGCCCAGGAAGGCCGGCAGGGAGGCCAGCACCACCACCGCCACCGAGGCGGGGGAGAGGCGCCACAGCAGGCCGGAGAGGGCGGCCAGGGTCACCGCGTTCTGCCCGATGGCGACGAGCTGGAGCGCCAGCGAGAGCGGGCGGGAGGGGGCCTCGCGCCGGGCGTTCTGCATCTTGTCGTAGGTCTCGCTGTCCTCGAAGTGGCGCAGCTCGAGCTCCAGCGCCTTCTGCAGGATGCGCTCCTCCAGCAGGTTGCCCAGCCGGGCGCGCAGGAGCTCGCGCCGCAGGCCCGCCAGCCGGTTCAGCACGAGCTGCAGCGCCATCAGGGCCAGCTCCAGCCCGACGAGCCAGGCCACCCGGGCCGCCGCGTCCGGGCCCGCCGGGCCGCCCGGGCCGCCGTGGCCGGAGGCCGCCACCACCCCGTCCACGATGAGCTTGCCCACCCAGGCGACCGCGGCGGGCAGCAGGGCCAGCAGCCCGGTCAGGCCCACCAGCCCGAGCGCGCCGCCCCAGTCGGCGGCCCAGACCAGCCGCAGCGTACCGGGCACCACGCCGAGGACGGCGCGCAGGGAGGCCAGGCGCCCGGGGCGGGGCTCGGGAGGTTGCGCCGCGCTCTTCATTTTTCCGGCGCTCTCCTGTAGGAACCGGGGCACCGATGAACCTGCCCGAGCCGAGAAGCGATGCGACGACGGCCACCGCGCCGTCCGACTGGTCGATCGAACGAGCCACGCAGTACTACAACATCACCGGCTGGGGGGCCGGCTACTTCTCCATCAACGAGAAGGGGCACGTCACCGTCCACCCGCACGGGCAGCCCGGCCCGGTCATCGACATGATGGACGTCGTCGAGGACATCGTCGAGCGCAAGATCGGCTTCCCCTGCCTGGTGCGCTTCCAGGACGTGCTGCGCGCCCGGGTCAAGCAGATCAACGAGACCTTCAAGCGGGTGCTGGCCGAGTACAAGTACGCCGGCGGCTACTTCGGCGTCTACCCGGTCAAGGTGAACCAGATGCGCGAGGTGGTCGAGGAGATCGTCGACGCCGGCCTGCCCTACCACTACGGGCTGGAGGCCGGGTCCAAGGGCGAGCTCCTCATCGTGCTCGGGATGAACACCGACCCGGAGGCCCTCACCATCTGCAACGGCTACAAGGACGAGGAGTTCCTGCGGCTGGCGCTGCTGGGGCGCAAGCTGGGCCGCAAGGTCATCGTGGTCATCGAGAAGCTCTCCGAGCTGCCCATGCTGCTCCGGCTCGCCGACGAGATGCAGGTCGAGCCCATGATCGGCCTGCGGTCCAAGCTGACCACCCGCGGCACCGGCAAGTGGGAGGGCTCCTCGGGCGACTTCGCCAAGTTCGGCCTGACCATCCCGGAGCTCATCAACGCGGTGCGCCTGCTCAAGGAGGCGGGCCGGGAGCACTGCGCCAAGCTGGTCCACTTCCA
>JAJYAW010000424.1 GCA_021779335.1 Myxococcales bacterium
GGTAGGGGCCGGGTCGCGGCCGGGAGCCCGCCGGCGCGCCGGCGCGGCGGTCAGCCGGGCGGGCGCCGGCGGAACACCAGCACCGCCGGGTCCAGCTCCGGCGGCAGCACGAGCGCGGAGAGCCGCTCGTCGATCGCCCAGTCGAAGGCCCGCTGCGCCTGGTAGGCGCCCCAGTCCCCGGCGGCGAACCGGTGCCGGGTCGTCACCACCACGTAGAGCTCGACGCCCGGCGTGGTGAAGACCCGGCGCTCGAACGGGTTCCCGGGCGGGGGGAAGGAGCAGAGCACGGCGCGCGGGCGGTGGCGGGCCAGCGCGCCGGCCGCGTCGAGCGGCTCCACGTCGGCCGGGTAGTCCACCGCGTGGCTCCAGCTCCGGTCGTCCGTGGCCCGCACCGCCACGCCGCGCGCCGCCAGGAACCTGGAGAGCGTGCCGTCCCCGGCGGCGATCTCCAGGGCCGGCCGGTCGCCGACGAGCGCCGCCAGCGCCTTCACCAGCTCCAGCGAGTAGAAGCAGTAGATGCCGCGGGGCTGGACCAGCGGCATGAGGAGGCGCTTCTGCGTCACCAGCGGCCAAACGAGGCGGAAGGCGCGCATGGGGACCGGCCGGCGGGTGAGCCCGCGGCCGAAGAAGAGCGCCTGGATGAGCGTGCCGCTCCAGCGGCCGAGCCGGACCGTCCCCCCGGCCTGGCCGGTGGCGGCGGCCAGCAGCGTCCGGTCGGCGGCCAGCCGGGCCATGCGGGCCGAGGCGAGCCGGGGCAGGGCGGACGCCACCACCTCCGGGTGGCCGTGGCTCCGCTCCACCCGGGCCCGCCAGGGGGCGGCGCGGTCGCGCGCGCTCCGCACGAAGGCCTCGAGGGCCTCGGGCCGGCCGGCCGCGCTGGCGGCCACCAGCGCCTCGCCCACGGCGCGCCACTCCTCCGGATAGCGGGACATCAGCTCGTCGAGCGAGGCGGCCTCGAGGCGGGCCAGCTCGGCGGCGGCGGGGCGGGGCACGGGGGTGGGAGCTCGCACGCCGCGCCGGCGGGGCCGCGCCCCAGGTGCCGGTGCGGCGTGGTGGTGGAAGCGCGGCCGTCGCGGCGCAGGCCGCGACCGGCGCCGTCAGTGCTCGTGCCCGTGGTCGTGGCCGTGATCGTGGCCGTGATCGTGCTCGTGGCCCTCGGGCCCGTGGGCGTGGCCGTGCTCCAGCTCCTCGGCGGTGGCCGCCCGGACCTCGACGACCGTCACGTCGAAGTGGAGCGTCTTGCCGGCCAGCGGGTGGTTGAAGTCCACCACCACGACGTCGCCCTCCAGGCTCTTCTCCACGCCCTTCACCACGAACGGGAGCGGCTGGCCGTCCGGCCCCTGGGCCACCAGCTCCTGCCCCTCCTGCGGCTGGAAGCCCTCGGGGAAGGCGGTCAGCGGCACGCGCTGCAGGGCCGCCAGGTCGACCTCGCCGTAGCCGTCGGCCGGCGCCACCGTCACCTGCCTGGCCGCGTCCTTCTCCAGCCCCTCGAGCTCGCGCTCCAGGCCGGGGACGATCTGCGACTCACCGTGGAGGTAGACGAGCGGATCGCCCGGCTCGGAGGCGTCGACGACGACCCCGTCGCCGAAGTGGAGCTTGTACTGCAGGGACACGACGCTGCCCTTGGCGATCTTCATAGGGGCGGGGTCATACCGCGCGCCGATTCCGGGCGCACGCGGAAAAGCCCGCGCGCCCGGCCCGCCGGGGCGGCGGGTGCGCGCCCTACCCGGCCACGACGCGCAGCGGCTTGTCGGCGGCCGCCAGCACCGCCTCGAAGGCGTCCATGAGCTGCTTCACGGTGGGCAGCGCCCGGGCGTCCAGCTCCGGGATGCGGGTGATGGAGGAGCCCGTGTAGAAGAGGCCGTTCCTGGTGTCGCCCTTGATGGCCGCGGCCAGCAGCGCGTCGGTGATGCAGAAGCTCTCGCGGTAGCCGGAGGCGCGGCAGAGGCAGAGCCCCTCGCCCAGGCACTCGATGCAGGCCTTCTTGCGCCCGTGGTAGCCGTCCTTGCCGAAGAACCAGGCCTTGCTGCGCGGCGGGAAGGCCTGGCCGGCGGCCAGGGCCTCGGTGAAGTCGTTGCGCACGGCGCGGGCCTTCATCCCCTTGACGCAGGAGGTGATGAGCGTGATGTCCTCGGCCGTCTTGCCGAGGTGCATGGCCTTGAAGTTCACGTGGGCGTCGCCGTCGGAGCTGGCCAGGAAGCGGGAGGCCACCTGCACGCCCGCCGCCCCGGCCTCCAGGAAGCGGGCGACGTCGGCCGCGTCCACGCCACCCGCGGCCACCACCGGCAGCGACGTGTGGGCCAGCACCTCGTCCACCAGGGTGGGCAGCGGGTGGTCCACGTCGCCGATGTGCCCGCCCGCCTCGGCCCCCTCGGCCACCAGGAAGTCGGCGCCCCACTTCTCGTACATGGCGGCCAGCCGGCCGGAGGAGACGATGCCGGCGAAGGGGATGCCGCCGGCGCGGCACCACTTGATGATCTCGCGGGAGATGCCCGCGCCCTGCACGACGAAGGAGACCTTCTCCTCGACGGCGATCCTCGTGTAGGTCTCGAACTCGGCCTTGTTGATGGCCGCCATGAGGTTCACGCCCACGAAGCCGCCGGCGGCCTCGGCGCGGGCCCGCCGGATCTCGTTGCGGAAGTGCTCCGAGCTCTTGACCACCGCCGAGATGGTGCCGACGCCGACCAGCCGCTCGCCGCGGTGGGCCGCCACCTTGCCGGAGAGGCCGTCGGAGGCGTGGATGCCCATGCCGCCCTGGACCAGCAGCTTGCGCCCCGAGGCGAGGATGCCCTGGATGGTGGCGCGATCCAGCTTGCCGAGCGGGGCGGGCTCGCTGACGGGGGTGACGCTGGCCTCGGCGGCGCCGACGGTCATGGGCGGTGCTCCTGCGCGTGGGGGGGTAGGTGCCGCGCGAGGTGGAGAGCATAGGGAGGGCCTGTCATCGCGGTGTCACAGGAGGCGCCGCGCCGCGCGACGCAGCGCGGCGTGACGACGCGCTGCGACGACGCGCTGCGACGACGCGCTGCGGCGGGCGTGCGGCGCCCGGAAGAACGGGGGACCGCGCCATCGGCGTTGCGAGTATGGTCGTCAGAACCCGGAGACCTCGCATGCGCCACGTCCTCCTCGCCCTCCCCCTGACCGTCGCCGCGATCGCCTGCGGCGATCCGAAGCCGCCTCCTCCTCCGCCTCCACCGCCGGTGGAGGTCCTGGCCCCCTCTCCGACGGCGCCGTCGGCGCCGACGACGGCCGACGCGGCGCCCAGCAAGCAGGAAGCCGCGTCCGAGGCGGCGAGGCCGGTGGCGCAACCGACCGCGCCGGCGCAGGTGCCCGGGACGCCAGCGCTCCCTGTCCCCAAGGCCACCCCGGCGCGGTCACCGGCCCCGGCCCCCGCCCCCGCCCCGGCACCG
>JAJYAW010000425.1 GCA_021779335.1 Myxococcales bacterium
CGCCGCCCCCGGCCGTCGCGGCCCCGCCCGCCGCGCCCGCCCTCCAGATCGCGGCGCCGGCCGACCCGCGCGCCGCGCTCGACGCCCTGCTCGAGGCCATGGTGTCGCGCCGCGCCTCCGACCTGCACCTCTCCAGCGAGGCCCCGCCCAACCTGCGCATCGACGGCGACATGACGCCCGTCGCCAGCTACGGCCCGCTCTCCGGCGAGCGGCTCAAGGACCTGCTCTGGACCATCGCGCCGGAGAAGAACCGGGAGGAGTGGCACGCCAGGAAGGACACCGACTTCGCCCACGAGACGGCCCAGGCGCGCTTCCGCGTCAACGTCTTCGCCGACCGCAAGGGGATCGGCGCGGTGCTGCGGCAGATCCCCACCGAGATCCTCGGCGCCGAGGCGATGGGGCTGAGCCAGCAGGTGCTCGACCTGTGCTTCCTCCACAAGGGGCTGGTGCTGGTGACCGGCCCGACCGGCTCCGGCAAGTCGACCACGCTGGCCGCCATGATCGACTTCGTCAACCGCAACCGGGAGGACCACATCATCACCATCGAGGACCCCATCGAGTTCGTGCACCCCAACCGCCGCTGCCTGGTGAACCAGCGCGAGGTGGGGGTGCACACGAGCGGGTTCAAGGCGGCGCTGCGGGCGGCGCTCCGCGAGGATCCGGACGTGGTGCTGGTGGGGGAGCTGCGCGACCTGGAGACCATCGCCATCGCCATCGAGACGGCCGAGACCGGCCACCTGGTCTTCGGCACGCTCCACACCAACACCGCGCCCTCCACGGTGGACCGGATCATCGACCAGTTCCCGGCCGACCGGCAGGCGCAGATCCGGATGATGCTCTCCGAGTCCTTGAAGGGCGTCATCGCCCAGACCCTGTGCAAGCGGATCGGCGGCGGGCGGGTGGCGGCGCACGAGATCCTGCTGTGCAGCTCGGGGGTCGCGAACCTGATCCGCGAGGGCAAGACCTTCCAGATCCCGTCGATGATGCAGACCGGCAAGGCGGCCGGCATGATGACCCTGGGCGACTCGCTGCTGGAGCTGGTCAAGAAGAAGGTGGTGGAGCCGCGGGAGGCCTGGATGAAGGCGGTCAACAAGGCCGAGTTCAAGGCGCTGCTGGAGCGGGCCGGCATCGCCTTCGACCCGGCCGCGGCGTGATCCCGGAAAAGCCGCGGAGCGCCCCGCGATCTGCTAGGAATCGGGCGAGCCTCCCCCACCCGCCATGACCTCCGGCCTCAAGTTCCGCCACAAGATGATCCTCCCGGCGGCCGCCGTCATGGCGGCGTCGCTCCTCGCCTCCGGCGTGACCTACGCCCTCTCCCGCCAGGCCTCCCTCGAGCTGACCAGGGTGGAGCGCGAGCACGCCCCCTCGCTGGAGGTGTCGCGCGACCTGGAGGAGCTGCTGGCGCGGCTGCACCGCCAGCTGCAGGACTCGGCCGCCGCCGAGGACGCCGGGGGGCTGGAGGTGGCCGACGGGCTGCACGCCGAGATGGGGCGGCGCATCGAGGCGGCCCAGCGGGCCGGGCTCGACGCGCTCCAGGCGGCCCGGCTCCACGAGCAGGTCGACGAGTACTTCCGGCTGGCGCGCGACGCCACCGGGCGGATCATCCGCCGCGAGCGGGACGAGGCGACCACCGCCGCCGTCCAGGCCATGGCCGGCCGCTTCGTGGCGCTGCGCGGCGAGCTGGCCGACCGGACCAACGTGGCGCGCGGGGCCATGGCCGCCGGCTTCGAGGCGGCGCGGCGCCTGCAGGCGCGCTCCACGCTCTACGGCGCCCTCATCATGCTGCTGGCGGCCCTGGGCGCGGTGGGCCTCTCCTGGTGGATCGCCGCCAGCCTGTCCCGCCCGCTGGAGGCGCTGCACGCGGCCTCGCTGCGCATCGCCGAGGGCGACCTGACCGTGCCCATCGAGGTCACCTCGCAGGACGAGGTGGGCGCGCTGGCCAGCGCCTTCCTGGGCATGACCGGGCGGCTCCGCGAGATCATCGCCACCCTGCGCTCCTCCTCCACCGACCTGTCGGGCGCCGCCGCGGAGCTGGAGCACCTGACCCGGGCGCAGACCGCCCTGCTGGAGCGCCAGGCCACCGGCGTGGCCCAGACCAGCACCACCACCCGCGAGCTGGAGCAGACCTCCGCCCTGGCCTCCAGCCGGGCCACCTCGGTGCTGGAGGTGGCCCGGCGCGCCGCCGACTTCAGCGCGCAGGGGCAGGGCTCGGCCGACAAGAGCGTCGAGGGCATCCGGCAGATCCAGGACTCGGTCGGGCGCATCGTCTCCCAGAGCACGCTGCTCCTGGACCAGGCCAAGGCGGTGGGCGACATCGTCGAGACCGTCAAGGACCTGGCCACCCAGTCCCACGTCCTCTCGCTCAACGCCTCCATCGAGGCGGTGCGCGCCGGCGAGGCCGGCAAGGGGTTCGGCGTGGTGGCCACCGAGGTGCGGGCGCTGGCCGAGCAGTCGGGCCAGGCGGCGGCGCGCATCGGCAAGATGGTCCAGGAGATCCTGGCGGCCATCCAGGCCACCCTGGACCTCACCGAGCGCTCCCGGCGCGGCATGGAGGGCAGCCTCGACGCCATCCGCGCCTCGGGCCAGAGCCTCACCCAGATCGGCGCCATCGTGAAGGAGACCAGCGAGGCGGCCCTGCAGATCGCCACCGCCGTGCAGCAGCAGTCCACCGGCGTGGGCCAGATCGCCGGCGCCATGCGCGACCTCGACGCCGGCATGGAGGAGACGGTGGCCCGCATCCAGGGGCTGGAGCAGGCGGCGGCCCACCTCAAGACCACCTCCGCGCGCATCTCCGAGATCGTGAGCGGGTTCCGTGTAGAGTAGTCTCCTCTCGAAGGAGCGCGCCGCCGCCGCCCAGGCGCGCCTCAGCCAAGGTGCCAGCCATGCCGACGTTCGCAGCCCCGCCCGCCGCCCGCCCCGCCCTCGCGCTGGCCCTGCTCCTGGCCGGCGCCTCGCGCGCCGCCGCCGCCGAGTCCCGGCTCGAGCTCCGCTACGGCCCCGACGAGTCCGCCTGGCTCACGCTCCGGTCGCTGCAGGTGACGCTGGACGGCCGGCCGGTCCCGGTGGCCGTGCCGGCCAGGGGCGCCGACGCGGGCCAGCCCTGCGCCACCGCGCCGCTCCACGCCGGCGCCCACAAGCTAGAGGTCGCGGCCGGGTACGACGGCGACTCCAGGGTCTTCACCTACGTGGGGGGGGTCGGCTTCAACATGCACGGCCTGCTGCAGCTCGACGTCCAGCCGGGCGACGTGGTCGCGGTGCGCGCCCGCGTGCTGGCCCAGCCCGGCGTGACGGTCCAGTGGCAGGACCGCTTCCGCCTGGCCCTCGACGCCACGGTGCGCCGCGCCGCGGCCTCCGAGGTGGCGGCCGCGCCGGAGCCGGCGCCCGCCCCGCAGGCCGCCGCCGC